>NZ_JBNPON010000013.1:0-54111 GCF_050315195.1 Clostridium sp. SGI.024
AAAAATATTTTATAAGTGTGAAATAGTTAGAAGAATTTATAAGAAGTTTCATATATTAATTTCTTTTGAAATTTTTGGAATAATGTTGCAATTATATTGTGAAATTATGTATTATTATCTTAGAATTATGTAGAAATACAGGAAATTTTTTACTGGATAAGTTAAAATATAATGATACAATGCCTTATTTATATTTAAATAGGAGAAGGTTTTTAATAATAATTAATTTAATTTATAAGGAAGTGAGTAATGTGAAATTATCGAAAAATATAGCACAAAAAATTGTTTTAAAAATGATGAATGTCATTCCTTATAATATAAATGTCATGGATGAAAATGGAGTAATTATAGGAAGTGGAGATGTTAGTCGTATTGGCAATATTCATGAAGGAGCTAAAAAAGCAATAGAAAATAAATTTATAAATGAAGTATATGAAGAAGAAGATAAAATGAAACCTGGAGTAAATGAACCTATAATTATTAATGGAAATGTAATGGGGGTCATTGGAATTACAGGAAATCCAGATGAAGTAAGAAAGTTTAGTAAGCTTGTATGTGTAACAGCTAACTTATTAATTGAACAAGCTAAGAGTAATAAAGATATTCAAAATGAAAAATTGAATAAGCAGAAATTTTACAATGAATTAGCATATAGAAAAATGGAGTATGATAGTGATTTTTATGAAATGGCTGAAAACTATGGGATTGTTATTACTAAAAAATGGAGAGTTATTGTGGTAAATGGAAATACTAATTCACATAGTTTTAAAATGTTACTGAATAAATATCCACATTATAGAGAAATTAACAAAAGGATAGAATTCTTTGTTACATCAAGTAGTGTATATAATTCATTGCTAGATAATTTAAGAGAGAATAAAGATGTATATAAAATAAGTATTGGATCAAAAGAACATATAGCTGCAATTTCATTAGAAAACGCAATGTTTGCATGGAAAATTGGTATTAAAATAAAGCCATCAAGTTTAATATACAGTTATGATGAATTAAAGTTTTTTATTCATTTACTACATGATGATAAGCTAGAATTAGTTTCGTTTATGAATAATCTTGATAATACTGGGGGAAAATTGGAGCTTATTAAGACTATACAAGTATATATAGAAGAAAATGGAGATATAAGTAATATTGCTAAAAAGTTAAATATACATAGAAATACTTTAAGTTATAGATTAGAAAAAATTGAAAAGTTAACAGGAAAAAATCCAAAAAAAATATTAGATTTATTTGAACTATTATGCGGATTAATTTGGAAATAAATTATAATATCTTATTTCTTAACAAAATTTGCTATTTACTCATAGTATAAAGCATAGATTAATTACTATTCTTTATGGAGGGTTAAATGAAAAGCAAATTAATTAAAATTGTATCAATAGTAGCTTTAGTAGGAATTACTTCTTTAAGTTTAATTTCTTGTAACAAAAAAACTGTTGATAAAAATAAAGAATTAACAAAAGTTAGATTGAATGAAGTAGTAAGATCAGTGTTTTATGCACCTATGTATGTTGCGATAAATGAAGGTTTCTTTAAAGAAGAAGGTATAGAAATAGACTTATCAACTGGACAAGGTGCAGATAAAACTATGCAACAAGTTTTAAGTAAAAATGCAGATATTGGCTTTGCAGGACCAGAACAAGTAATTTACATTAATAATCAAGGTAGAGAGGATTATCCAGTAATTTTTGCACAATTAACTCAAACTGATGGAGCCTTTTTAGTAGGAAGGGAAGCAAAAGAGAATTTTAAATGGACTGATTTAAAAGGTGCTGAAATAATTGGGGGACGACCAGGTGGAGTTCCAGAAATGGCTTTTGAATATGCGCTTAAATTAAATGGATTAGATGCTAAAACTGATGTTAAGATGGTAACTAATATAGACTTTACGGCTACTTCTGGTGCATTCAAAGCAGGAACTGGAGAGTATGTTACTTTATTTGAACCAACTGCATCAATGCTAGAAAAAGAAGGTAGTGGCAAGATTATTACTTCCATTGGAAAAGAAGTTGGAAATTTACCATATACTTGCTTCTTTGCAACTAAATCATATATGGATAAGAATCCTGAGATACTTCAAAGCTTTACTAAGGCTATATATAGAGCTCAAGACTGGGTGAATACACATAGTAACGAAGAGATAGCTGACTCTATTAGTTCATTCTTTCCTGGAACAGATAAAGAGATAATAATCTCTGTTGTGAGGAATTATAAGGAGATTAATGCTATTGCAACTAAACCTTCAATAAAAGAAGAAGATTTAACAAGATTAATGGATGTTATAGAGAGCTACGATAGCAGTTTATTACCAGAAAGACCTTCATTTCAAAAGATAGTTAATAATAGCTTTGCAGAAGAAGTAATGAAAGCTAAGTAGTTATGTAAAGGAGCTGCCCAAAACAGCTCCTTACATGTACTTTTAAATAACTATACATATTAGAAAGGAGGTTTAGATATGAGTTTGATAAATATTTCAAATATAAGTTTAACTTATCATTCTTTAAAGGCAGAAACTCCAGCTATAGATAAGTTAAATTTTTCTATAGAAAAAGGTGAATTTGTAAGTATAATTGGTCCATCTGGTTGTGGAAAATCAACATTGTTAAATATAATAAGTGGTTTATTAAAGCCTTCTGAAGGAAAAATAATTTATAATGATAAAGATATAAAAAATAGATTAGATAAAATGGGATATATGTTTCAAAAGGATTATTTATTTGAATGGCTTTCTGTAAGAAATAATGTGATGCTAGGACTTAAAATAAAGAAAATATATACTGAAGAAAACATAAAAAGGGTAGAAAAATTACTAGAAAATTATCAGTTAGACAGGTTTAAAAATCATAAACCAACTGAATTATCTGGAGGTATGCGGCAGAGAGTTGCTCTAATTAGAACCTTAGCTTTAAACCCAGATGTACTTCTTTTAGATGAGCCATTTTCAGCTTTAGATTACCAAACAAGATTAAAGGTTTGTGATGATGTAAAAGGAATTATTAAGAAAGAAGGTAAAACAGCAGTAATGGTAACTCATGATTTAGGTGAAGCCATTGCAACTTCAGATAGAATAATAGTTCTTACTAAAAGACCAGCAAAGTTAAAATTAGAAGTGAAAATAGAATTTAATAATAAAGATGCAACTCCTTTTCAAAGGCGAAAAGAGCCAGAGTTTAATGAATATTTTAATTTGTTATGGAAGGAGCTTGACATTGTAAATGAGTAAAGAACATTTAGAATATATAAAAAAAATAAAAGTAGAATCTTTAAAAGTTACTTTCTTCAGGATATTGATATTGATTGCTTTCATAGTGATATGGGAAGGGTTAGCACAATTGAAAATTTTAGATCCATTTTTGACATCTAGTCCAAGTAGAATTATAAAATCATTAATTTCTTTTATCAAAGAAGGAACCCTTTTTAGTAATATACTAATTACCTGTTATGAAACTATACTTGGATTTACATTAGGAACTGTATTAGGAGCTGTAATAGCCATTATTTTGTGGAGTTTTCCATTTACAGCAAAAGTATTAGATCCTTATCTTGTAGTATTAAATGCACTACCTAAGGTAGCACTTGCTCCTATAGTAATATTCTGGGTAGGAAATGGGATTACGGCAATTATAGTAGTTGCTCTTCTTATATCTATTGTAACAACTATTATAACTGTATTAACTGGTTTTAATGAAATAGATAAAGGAAAATTAAAATTAATGAAAACATTACAAGCAAGTAAATTTCAAACTTTAAAATTTCTTGTTTTTCCAGCTAATATTCAAGTTATAATATCAGCATTAAAAATAAATGTAGGATTATCATGGGTAGGAGTAATAATGGGAGAGTTTTTAGTAGCAAGAAAAGGACTTGGATTTTTAATAGTATATGGTGGACAAATATCTCAATTAGATATGGTTATGATGAGTATTGTTTTACTTTCAATAATTGCATTTATAATGTATAAGGTAGTAGCTAAGCTTGAAGAAAAGCTTAATAATATAAATTAAATAAGCATAGAATATAAATTCTTTGATTTATTTTGAATTTGAAGCTCCGAAAGGAGTTTCTTTTTCATATTATTTTTGAATACATAATATGTACTAATAAATTTATAATTGTAAATTAGGAAAATTTTTGATAAAATTTATAATGTGCAGATATAAAACGTATAGATAAAATTATTTGGAGGTAAATATGAAAGAAGTAAAGAAACTTTTTTCTAAGTTAAATACGGGTGTGAAAACGTTTTTCAACAAGGTTAAAAGCATATTTAAATCAATTAATAAACCTATAAAAAGTGGAATAAAAAAAATAAGTAAGATATATAGAAAAGCAAATTCTAAAAATAAATACGTAGAGCCAATTGTTATTATAGGGACTTCATGTCTCTTAGTTCTTCTTTTAATATTATCAATTAGGAATTTCACCATAGGTGAGGAAGTAAATATAACAAGAAATGCTGCAGAATATTTATATTATGGAAATGAATTTGATAAAGCTGTCAAAGAGTATAAAAAAATGCAAGAAGAAGATGAATGGCCAATTTGGACAGCAAAAATTGCAGATATATATTCATTACGAGGAGAAGTGGAGAAATCTAATACATTATTAAGAGAAGTTTTAATAAAAAGAGATAAGATTATAAGAGCTGAAGGGTATGAAAAATATAAAGAAAAAGATTTAGAGCTAATAAGCTCAATGTTGTTTACATTTACTTTAAATAAAGAATATGGTGATGTTATTTCATTTGCAGAACAGTATATTACTGATCACGGAAATAATAAAGATATAATAAAAATATTATTTACTGCATATATACAAAATAATAATGAATATAAAGCAAAAAAACTAATAGATACATATCCTTTAGATAAAAAATCTGCATATGATATGTCAACTCTTGCTAATATGAATATATTAGTAAATAGATGGGATGAAGGGATAGAATTATTAAATGAAGCTTGGACAATAAATAGTAATGAATTAAAAATTTATAATGTAGTGAATGATATTTATTTATATGATAAAGATACATTAATAAGTAAATTGGAAAATAAAATAAAGGAAACAGATGAGTATTCATATAAAATGTTTTTAGCAAGAGCTTATGCAAATGATAAATCCATTTTATATAAAGCATTACGTTTAACTGATGAATTCGAAAAAAATGGTATAGATAATATTGGTACTGATATTATAAAATATAATATATATGTAACTGCAAAAAACAAAGAACTACCAGATTATTATTTAGATAAGGCTGTTATTAAAGCTAAAGCAATAGATAAAAATTCCTATTCAACATATTATTTATTATCTCTTAAGAATTTGAATAGTAAAAACTATGATGAAGCTTTAGTTAATGCAAAGAAAAGTATAAATTCTGATAAAAATAATTATGATAGTTTTAGTGAATTAATTCCAAATATATTAAGTTCTAAAAAAGACTTTAAATCAATTGAAGTTTACTATAGAACTGCTATGTCAAAGGAACCATATAATTACAATATAATAATGAAGCTAGCTGACTATTATTTAAATTATGCTGCAGATAATAATAAAGTAAGAGAATACTATGAGTTTGCAATTAAAATAAGAAAAAGTGATAGTACGTTATATAAAAAAATCGTAGATCTAGATATAAAAGAAGAAAAGTATGAAGATGCTATAAAAAATATAAAAGAAGCAATAAGAATTGATGATAAACAAGAATATTATACAACATTAGGAGCTCTTTATTTAACTGAAGGAAAAAATGAAGAAGGAATAGAAAATATTCGTAAAGCGTATTCTATGAATGAAAAAGATGTTAGAGCATTAAATAATGCGGCTTATTATTATTTAACAATTGAAAAAGATTTATTAAGAGGATTTGAAAATCTTAAAGCAGCTTATTCAGAGGTACCTATAGGTTTAGATGAAGAGGATAGAAAAACAATAATAGAAAATTATGCCATAATGAAAAAAGCTTATGATAAATTTATGGAAGATGATACTAAAGAATTTAATATAACAGGATTAAAATTAATATATTAAAAGTGCTTTTTAGCACTTTTTTTATAAATATTTTTAGAGGGGTTCTGAGGAGTATGGAATTATTAAAGACAGATATAAGAAATTTAAATTATACAGGAAAAATGGATAAAAAAGACATACATTAAAGTTTAAGGATGTCTATTTACCTCCAACTATATTTACTGAAAATGAATAATTAATGAATAAAAATCCAATTGAAGAGATTAAATCTGAAGATGAGAAAGCATATATAGTTTTAATGAAGAAACAAGAATATAATAATAAAGAAAGTAATGAATCCTTTATATTAGGTGCATTTAAGGATGGAAAAATCCTTGATGAATATTATATAAGAGAAAATAATGGAGAATTTATAAAGGTTAAAAAGTATAAAGATGTAAAACTTACAGAAGGAAGTAATATTATAGAGCTATCATTAAATGGAGCAGATGTAACAAGCAAAATAGAAGTAAGTTTTAAGTAATAAATTTTTAAGGTTCAAAATTTATGGAGGAGTATAAAGCAGAATTGATTTAATTTTATAATTTTACTAAAATAAAAAAAATTCAAAATATAAATAATTCTACTTTTCAGTAAATTATCTTTATGATATTATAATTATGATAAGAAAAGAATGGTTTAAAAACATTTGTAACAATAAAATCAAATAATAAATATTTTTTTTGTTACAATTTGCAGAAAATTTTAAAAGTATAATCATTTTAAAAAATAACTAAATTGGTAGGGGGAATTTTTTATGTCACAACAAGTAAAAAAAATAGCATTATTAACTGGTGGGGGAGATTGCCCAGGTTTAAATGCAGTAATAAGAGCTGTAACAAGAACTGCTATACTAAATTATGGAATGGAAGTAATAGGTTATAAATTTGGTTATAGAGGATTATACAATAATGATTTCATGCCTCTAACTTTAGATAGCGTTTCTGGAATACTAAATAGAGGAGGCACTATTTTATATAGTTCAAATAAAGATAATTTATTTGATTATTTAGTTGAAGAAAATGGTGTTATGGTAAAAAAAGATGTTTCAGATGTTGCAGTTGAAAATTTGAAAAAAGAAGGAGTAGATGTATTAGTAGTAATCGGTGGAGATGGAACTTTAACTTCTGCAAGAGATTTCGCAAGAAAAGGTGTAAAAGTTATAGGAGTACCTAAAACAATTGATAATGATTTAGCATCTACAGATGTTACTTTTGGATTTAATACAGCTATTGATGTAGTAACAGAAGCATTAGATAGATTACATACAACAGCAGAGTCTCATCATAGAGTTATGCTTTGTGAAGTTATGGGTAGAGGTGCAGGATGGATTGCGTTAGAAGCAGGAATTGCTGGTTCTGCTAATGTAATATTATTACCTGAAATTCCATACGATATTAATAAAATTGTAGAGAAAATAAAGGAACGTGAAGCAGCAGGAAAACAATATAGTATAATTGTAGTTGCAGAAGGTGCAAAACCTAAGGATGGGGAAGTAGTAGTTGCCAAAATAGTTGCGGATAGCCCTGATCCTATTAGATTAGGTGGAATAGGTAATAAATTAGCAGAGGATTTAGAAAAAGTTCTACCAGGAAAAGAAGTTAGATGTACAGTTCTTGGTCATATACAAAGAGGTGGAACAACATCAACATATGACAGAATTCTGTCAACTAGGTATGGAGTAGCAGCAGTTGAATTAATAAATGAAGAAAAATTTGGAGAAATGGTTTGTTTAAAAGATGGTAAAATCTCAAGTGATAGCTTAGAAAATGTTATAGGTCAAAAATCAAAGCTAGTTGATCCTAATGGAGAATTAGTAAATGTGGCAAAAAAAGTAGGTATTTCTTTTGCTGATTAGGAAATTATAAGTGGTGGAGATTTACTTCACCACTTTTTAGTTTAAATTATTTCAAGGGACACTTCAAAATTTTCTGACAATATGCTATAATCAGAATAGGCAAAGAATACAGTAAGAAAGCTGGAGGGTATTATGAAAGAGATAAAGAAATATTTAGAATCAAGAATTGGAACATATGGATTTTTTTTCGAAGATTTAAAAAGTGGTTATATTTATGGATATAATGAAAACGTTCAGATGACGGCAGCAGGTTGTATGAAGTTGCCTATAGCAGTATCTTTAATTAAGGCTGAAGAAAATAAAAAAATAGATTTCTTAGATAAAATTAAAATTGACAGCAAAGATAAAGTATATGGAACAGGAATAATTCATGAATTTAATGAAAGAGAGTATACAGTTTTTGAATTATTAGTTGCAATGTTAATTCAAAGTGATAATACTGCTGCAAATAAAATAATTGAAATAGTTGGAATTGACAATATAAATGATGATATATTAAAAATGGGATTAAAAAATACTAGATTATACAGAAAAACTACTGATGAAAGAAATTCTAGAGATGAAGTTGAAAATGTTACATCTGCTTACGATTTAGCACAAATATGGAGGCATTTATATAATGAATCGTATCTAAGTAAAGAGAATAGTCAGATGTTAATTGATATATTAACAAGGCAACAAATAAAGAATAAATTAGCTTTATATATTCCAGATGATTTAAAATACGAAATTTCAAGTAAAACTGGAGATAAAACTGGAGTGGAAAATGATACAGAGTTAATCAGATTACCAAAGGGTAATTTCTCATTTACTGTTTTATCAATGGGAATACCTAATAGTGTATACGGAACAGTAACACTTGCTAAGTGTGGTAAAATGATGTGGGACGAAGTTATGAATAATTGGCAATAGTTAAAAAAATAAATACTAATATTTTTATATAGAGTGTCGGTAAAGTCGATACTCTTTTTTATTTATTTAAAATAAAAGTTTACAAATTTAATAACACAATATCTTATTATTAATATAATAAATAGTAAGAACAAATATTTCAAAAGATAAAAGACAATTTACAGAGGTGAGATATAAAGTGAGCAGAACATTTGGCATAGATGTAAGTACTTGGCAAGGAAACTTTAATTTTAAGCAAGCTACTAATGAAGGCGTTAAATTTGCTATAATTAGAGGAGCTTATAATAAAAGTAAAGATAATAGATTTGAAGAATATTATCAAAATGCAAAAGCTGTTGGATTAAAGGTTGGAGTATATCAATATAGTATGGCTACTACAGTAGAAGAAGCTATATCAGAAGCAAAGTTTTTAGAAAGCTATGTATTAAAAAATAAGAAATTTGAACTTCCTATTTACTTTGATATAGAAGATAGTGTCCATAAAAACCTTAGCAAGAATCAAGTTTCTAATATAGCAAAAGCTTGGCTTGATTACCTTGAAAGTAAAGGATATTTTGTAGGGATTTATTCAAGTAAATCATTTCTTGAGAATTATTTAAATGAGGATTTAAGGATTGATTATTCTATATGGGTTGCACAATGGGATACAGGATGTACCTATGAAGGACCTTATGGAATGTGGCAGTTTGGAGGAGAAATCAACTTAATTAGAACTAATATAATAGCTGGTGTAGTTTGTGATCAAAATTATATGATAATAGATTATCCTACACTAATCACAGAAAAGGGAATGAATGGGTATGGAAGTTCTAATAATGACAATGGAGCAGATGAAGAGCCTAAAGAAGAGCCTAAAGATGATACTGATAAATTAACTTTAATTAATTATGTAGTAAAAGAAGGAGATACACTTTCTTCAATAGCATCAAAATATGGAACAAGTTATCAAGCTATAGCAAAGCTAAATCTAATAAGCAATCCCAATTTAATATATCCAGGACAAGTTTTATTAATAAATGGAGATAATACTTCTAAATTATATTATACTGTAAGAGCAGGAGATACACTTACTAGCATAGCTACAAATCATGGAGTGAATTATCAAAATATTGCAAGTTTAAATGGAATTAAAAATCCAGATCTAATATATCCAGGAGAAGTATTAAGAATAATGTAGTATTTAATTCTGAACAGAGTTGTAAAATATAGCTCTGTTCTTATGTATATAAATAGTTTCTTGACAATAAATAGTATAAGTGTTATTCTAATTGAAAAGATAACCTTTAACTTAATCCAGAGAGATTAATAAGGGAGATATAAAGTATATTATACTTAGATTTATTATGTCTTCCTTTAATAAAGGAAGTTTTTTTATGTATAAAATAATAAACCTTTAAATTTAACACAGAGATGTTAACAAGGAGTGGTAATATGAAAAATAAACATTTAATTGATTCAATGGATTTTTCTAAAAGTGAATTAGAAGAAATCTTTAATCTCGCACATCAAATTATTTCAAATCAAAGAGAGTACTCCCATATTTGTGATGGAAAGATATTAGCTACTCTATTTTATGAACCAAGTACAAGAACTAGATTCAGTTTTGAAGCAGCTATGATGAAGCTTGGTGGAAAGATATTAGGTTTTTCTGAACCAAATTCAAGTTCAACAGCAAAAGGAGAAACTTTAGCAGATACTATTACTATGGTATCCATATATTCAGATATAATAGCAATGAGGCATCCTATGGAAGGAGCAGCAAAGCTTGCTAGTATGTATTCAAGCATTCCTATAATTAATGCAGGTGATGGAGGTCATCAACATCCAACCCAAACTCTAACAGATCTTTTAACAATTAAAACATTAAAACATGGCTTAGAAAACCACACAATAGGAATATGTGGTGATCTTAAAAATGGAAGAACAGTACATTCATTAATAAAAGCAATGTCTAGATATAGTGGAACTAAGTTTGTCTTAATTTCACCTAAAGAATTATCAATACCAGATTATATAAGGGATGAAATATTGATTAAAAGTAATATTGAATTTAAGGAAGTTGAAAAATTAGAAGATATAATTCACGAACTAGATATTCTTTATATGACTAGAATTCAAAAAGAAAGATTCTTTAACGAAGAAGAATATTTAAGACTAAAGGATAGCTATGTATTAGACCTAGACAAGATGAAATTAGCAAAAGAAGATATGATAGTTCTTCATCCATTGCCAAGAGTAAATGAAATAGATATAAAAGTAGATAAAGATAAAAGAGCTTGCTACTTCAAGCAAGCAGAATTTGGAATGTATGTAAGGATGGCATTAATTGCAAAACTATTGGGGGTGGTATAAATGCTAGAAATAACTACTATTAAGGATGGGTTAGTAATTGATCATATAAAATCAGGAATTGGAATAAAAATATTTAATTATTTAAATCTAGATAAGTTAAATAGTCAAGTAGCTTTAATTATGAATGTTAAAAGTGAAAAGATGGGAAAGAAAGATATTATAAAAATAGAGAATTCTTTAGGTTTTGATTATACAATTATTACTTTATTGTCTCCACATTTAACTATTAATGAAGTAAAGAATGGAGCAATATATAAGAAAATAAAGCCAGAATTACCGCAAAAAGTAGTGGATATATTAAGGTGTAATAATCCAAGGTGTATAACTACTGTAGAAAGTTATGTTCCTCATACATTCAAATTAATTAATGAGGACAAAGGTACTTATAAGTGTGATTATTGTGATAATATAATAAAATTATCTGATTTATAAAACAAGAGGTGTAACTATGGATTTATTAATAAAAAATGCTAGAATTGTTGATTGTTCACAGGATTTTATTGGGGACGTTTATATAGAAAAAGGAATTATTAAAGAAATAGGATTAAGTATTAGTATAGACAATATTGAAATTATTGATGCAAAAGGACTTGTATTAATGCCTTCATTTATAGATACACATGCCCACTTTAGAGAACCTGGACTGACTTATAAAGAAGATATAGAAACTGGCTCTAAAGCTGCTTTACGAGGTGGATATACAGGGGTTTGTCTAATGGCAAACACTCAACCTATATGTTCAAGCAAAGAAGTTTTAGAAAAAGTTAGAAATAGAGAAAAAGAATTAGGATTAATAGATTTACATCAATGTATTTCAGTTACTAAAGGGTTTAATGGGAAAGATTTAAGCCATCTTGATGATTTCGAAAATTATGAAAGGCTTAAAGCAATTTCAGATGATGGCGTTGGGGTTATGGATTCTGAAATAATGTATAAGGCAATGCTTAAAGCAAAAGATAATGGATGGATTATAATGTCTCATGCCGAAGATAAAGGATTTTCAGATATAGATATGAGAATAGCTGAAAATATAATGACACTAAGAGATATATACTTAGCTAAAGAAACAGGAGCTAGGCTTCATATGTGTCATGTTAGTACAAAGGAAGCTATTAAATATATTAGAGATGCAAAGGAAGACTTTAGTAATATAACTTGTGAAGTTACTCCACATCATATATATCTAACAAAAGATAAGAAGGATTATAGAGTTAACCCACCAATAAGAGAAAAAGAAGATGTAAATGAAGTAATAAAAGCAATTAAAGATGGAATAGTTGATTGTATAGGAACAGACCATGCACCACATACAAAAGAAGATAAAGAAAAAGGTTCTCCAGGAATGGTAGGCTTAGAAACAGCTTTCCCAATTTGTTATACAAGTTTAGTTAAAAGTGGAGAAATAACTTTAAATAAACTAAGTGAGATAATGTCTAAGAATGGAGCTAAAATACTTGGAATGAATAAAGGAATTATAAGCCCAGGAATGGATGGAGATTTAGTATTATTAGATTTAGATAAGAAGATAGTTGTAAATTCAAAGGATTTCCATTCAAAAGCTGCAAATACACCTTTTGAAGGAATGGAGTTTTATGGTGAAGTTCAAATGACTATAAAGTCTGGAAAAATTCTTTATAAAAAGTAGGGGGATAATATGAAAAGTTTTATAATAGATAAGTTATATAATAGAGTAGAGGAAAGAGGAGTGGTATGTGTTGGTTTAGATACAGCTATTGAATATATACCTGATCATCTTTTGGAAGGTAGAAGTGAAACAGAGGCTTTAGTTGAATTTAACAAACAAATAATAGACGCAACTATAGATGTAGCTGCTTGCTTTAAAGTACAAATAGCTTATTATGAAGCTTTAGGATTAAAGGGAATGCTTGCCTATAAAGAAACATTAGATTACTTAAGAGAAAAAGATGCAATTATTATTGCAGATATAAAAAGAGGAGATATAGCTGCAACAGCTAAACAATATGCAAAAGCTCATTTTGAAGGAGATTTTGAAGCTGATTTTATTACTTTAAGTCCATATATGGGAATGGATAGTATAGAACCATATATGCCATATATGGAAAAAGGAAATAAGGGAGTTTTTACACTAGTTAGAACTTCAAATCCAGGGGCTGAAGATATAGAAATGGTAAAAACTGAAGATGGAAGAGATGTTTATAAAGTAGTTGGAGATAAGCTTGCTGAAATGGGAAATAAAGTATCTGGAGACTGTGGTTATTCAAGTATTGGTGGAGTAATAGGTTGTACACATGTGGAAGAGGGAATTGAGATAAGAAAGAGATTTAATAATATGTTCTTTTTAATACCTGGATATGGAGCACAAGGTGGAAAAGCAGAAGATGTAGCTTTATATTTAAATAATGGAAATGGTGGAGTTGTTAACTCTTCAAGAGCTATTCTATTAGCTTATAAGAAGCAAGAAGGAAGAGAAAAAGAATTTGCATTATGCGCAAGAGAAGAAGCTATTAGAATGAGAGATGAAATAAGAGCTGCAGTAGATAATCTATAGGAGGAAAACTAATGGTGAAGATGACTTATACTAAATCAAAAGTTATATCAAATGAAAATATAGTTCCTGGTATATATAAAATGGTTGTAGAAGATAATAATGAAGTAAGAGCAGGACAATTTTATATGTTAAAATTAAATGGACAAACTTTACTTCCAAGACCTATAAGTGTATGTGAAAAGAATCAAGGAACTATAACTTTCTTATATGCTGTAGTAGGAAAGGGTACTAAAGAATATATGGATCTTAAAAATGGAGATTATATAAATCTTACTGGACCATTAGGAAATGGATTTAATGTTTATGAAGATCTTGGTAAAGTAGCGTTAGTTTCAGGTGGAATAGGTACAGCACCTATGCTAGAGGTAGCTAAAAAACTAAGGGAAAATAACAGGAACTCTAGAATAGATTTATATGCAGGTTTTAGAGATGATATTTATTTAATAGATGAGATAAAGGAATATGCTGATAATGCCTATGTAAGTACTAATACTGGAAAGCATGGACACAAGGGATTTGTAACTGATATTCTTAAAGTGGAAGAATATGACACAGTTCTTTGCTGTGGTCCAGAGATAATGATGAAAAAAGTAGTAGATATGTGTAAAGAAAAGAATGTGAAAATATATGTATCTATGGAAAAGCATATGGCTTGTGGAGTAGGTGCTTGTTTAGTATGCACATGTAAAACAAAAGACGGAAATAAGAGAACTTGTAAAGATGGTCCAGTTTTTGATGGAAATTATGTCGAGCTTTAAAGTCAAGGGAGGAAATTAAAATGTTAAAGGTAAATATAAATGGAGTAGAATTTAAAAATCCAGTAATAGCTGCCTCAGGAACCTTTGGATTTGGAGCAGAATATAACAATTTTTATAATGTTGGAATTTTAGGGGGAATATCCTCTAAAGGACTAACTTTAAATCCTAAAGAAGGGAATGATGGAATTAGAGTATACGAAACTCCATCAGGAATGATGAATTCTGTTGGACTTCAAAATCCAGGAATAGATAAATTTATAGCTGAGGAATTGCCAAAGATGAAATCTTTAGGAACTAACATTATTGCTAATGTTGGTGGAGGATGTATGGAGGATTATGAAGAAGCTATTGAAAAATTAAGAGGAACAGATATAGATATGATAGAACTTAATATATCATGTCCTAATGTTAAATCAGGAGGAATGGCTTTTGGAGTAAAATCCAAGGTAGCATATGATGTAGTGTCAAAGATAAAGAAACTTACAGATAAGCCTCTAATGGTTAAACTTTCACCGAATGCAGAAGACATAGTTGAAATGGCAGTAAGCTGTGAAGAAGCAGGTGCTGACTCTATATCCTTAATAAATACCTTAAAAGGATTTGCAATAGATCCATATAAAAGAAAACCTATATTTAATAATACTTATGCAGGACTTTCAGGTCCAGCAATAAAGCCAATTGCTTTAAGAATGGTACATGAAGTTTCTAAGGCTATAGATATTCCAATAGTTGGTATGGGGGGGATATCTAATGGTATAGATGCAATTGAATTTTTAATGGCAGGAGCAACTGCAATTCAAATAGGTACTATTAATTTTATTAATCCACTAGCTGGAAAAAATATAATATCAGAAATAGAAAACTTTTGTATAGAACAAGGAATTAAAGATATAAACGAAATAATAGGATGTATAAAATAATTTTTTTAAGTTGTAGGATTGTGATTAAAGTAATCTTACAACTTTTCTTATTATGTTAATTGTTTATATCTTATTAAAATATTCTTTATATTATTATCTAAATGGTGTACAATATATAATGAACAATAATATAATAAATCATTGTATATAATAAAATTTAAGTTTATTAATATGGTAGTGAAGGAGGGTACAATGAGATTTAAAAAAGCAAGTATAGTTTTTAGTGTAATTATTATAGTATTGTTAATACTTATAGGATTTAGTATAAGCAATATACTAGATAGAGGCACAAAAGAAATTAAAGTAGCAAAAAATTTTATTGAGGAATTATATGATAATAATATAATTGAAAAAAATAGTATAATTAAAAAAGATGTAATTGAAGACAATGCACTAAATAAACTATCCAATAAAAGTTCTATTATAAAATATTCCGTTATAGTAGGAAACTATGGAGTTGATATAGATAAATACTATAATGTTTTAGGATTTTCTAATAAAAATTTAGGAGAAGAAAAATATAAAGCTGAAGAGATTAGTGAAGATAAAGCAATTAATTTAGTTAAAAATTATGTTTCTCTAATAACAGATGAAGACTTTAGTTTTAAGGAAATAAAGAAAAAAGATAATGATAATTCAATAGTATATAATGTGGTTTTTTATAAATATAGGAATGGATATCCTTGCTATCAACAAGAAATAAATACGTTAATTAATAAGATAACAGGAAAATTAGAGGGATATACCAATTATCCATTAGAAACTTTAAATTATATAGATGAAATAAATATAGATGAACAAAAGGCAACAGAAAATGTAATTAATAACTTCCAAAGTTTAAATATTAATGCAAAAGTTGAAGATAAACCAATTCTTGCTTACATAAATAATTCAGATAAAGAAATGGTACTAGCATATGTATTTAAGATAAAGATAAATAATAAGGATAATAAAGAAGAGTATATTAATTCTTTTGTAAGAGCAGATAATGGAGAAATAATAAATTATAATTTAGAAGCGTTGGCTAAAAAGTAAAAAATGGAGATATCATATGTATCTCCATTTTTTCACTTTAAAAAACTATATTTTTCTTTTTTTAAGGTTATAGAATATTTATTTAAGCTAATTATGCTACTAATTCATCCTCATCATCTTCTTCATCAGAGATCCAACAGTCTATTATATGATTTTCTAATTCAGGAATAGATGATGAAAAGAATATTGGATCTTTAATTCCATTATTTTTTTGATATATGTAATCTTCTAAAGCTTTAATAGCTATTTTACTTAACATTACTATAGCAATAAGGTTTATTATAGCCATAAGTCCCATAAAAACATCAGCTAAATTCCAGACTATATCCATGCTTACTAAAGAACCGAAGAAGACCATAAAACCAACTGATATTCTATATAAATTAATATAAATCTTTTTATTTGTAATGAATTGAATATTTGTTTCTCCATAATAATAATTACCAATTATTGAACTGAAGGCAAATAGCAAAATACATATTGTAATAAATATACCACCCCAAGCACCAACTTGAGAACTTAATGCTAGTTGTGTAAGTTCGATACCTTTAATTGAACCATCTAGTGGTATATCAGATAATAATATTATAAAAGCTGTACAACTACATATTATTAATGTATCTGTAAATACTCCAAGAGTTTGGATTAATCCTTGCTTAACTGGATGTGAAACATCTGCTGTTGCTGCAGCATTGGGAGCAGAACCCATACCAGCTTCATTTGAGAATAATCCTCTTTTTATTCCATGCATAAGTGCTGCGCCAAGTCCACCTCCAATTATTTGATTAACCCCAAAAGCATTTTCTAATATCATTTTAAAAACTTCAGGTAAAGAAGTGATATTTTTAATTACTATAAATAAAGCAACTATAATATAGGCAATGGCCATTATTGGAACTAGAAAAGATGAAATTTTAGCTATTCTGTTAACTCCACCTAAAATAACGGCTAAGGTTAAAATTGTTATAATTAGACCAATTATTGTTTTGCTAAAACCAAAGGAATTATTTAATGAAAGAGTTATTGTATTAGCTTGTACTGAATTAAATACTAATCCAAAAGCAATAGTAATTAGAATAGAAAAGATTACACCCATCCATCTTTTTTTTAGCCCTCTTTCCATATAGTAAGCAGGACCTCCAATATAGTTATTTCCATCCTTCTTCTTATATATTTGAGCTAAGGTTGATTCTATAAAACTTGATGCTGATCCAATTAATGCAATAAGCCACATCCAAAAAATAGAGCCAGGGCCACCAATTGATATTGCTGTAGCAATACCAGCAAGATTACCAGTACCTACCCTAGAAGCAGTACTTATACAAAAAGCTTGGAAAGATGAAACAGAATTTTTATCTGTAGAATTTCCATCTGATAATAAGCTAAACATATCTTTTATATTTTTAAATTGAACGAATTTTGTCTTAAAGGTAAAATATAGACCAATTATTATTAACATTCCAATTAATATATAAGTCCAAATAAAATCGTTAAATGATAATATTAAATTATTTAAAAAGTTCAAAAATAAGTCCCCCTCTTCATTTGTACAAATTTTAATTGATTTTACTAGGAATATAATATAATATATTTTTAAATTTTGCAAGATATTATCATTGAAAATTCATAAATATATAAGATAATACTGCTTATATAGTAAAATGAAAGTAAAAATGAATTTAAAAAATACAAATTATTCATATAGAGGAATAAAAAAATAAGAGCTACATAGCTCTTATTTTTTATTGCCTTTAATAATTTATAGTAGTTTATTGATTAGGAACTTCTGTATTTTCATTTTCATCTGGATTTCCATTGCTATTAGGAGTTTCTGATTCTAATTCAATAACTATGGTATCACCTTTTTTTGCTTTATCAGAGGAGATACTCTTAATTGTTCTATTTTTTGATTCGTTATTTTTAATAGTAATATTTACTCCTTTTGATTTTAAAATGTTTATAGCATTATCTACATTACTACCAACTTTGATACCTAAATCTGATAATTTAAATTCTTCGTTTTTTTCGGCTTTTGTATCATCCTTTTCTGTTGGTAAAACATATTTATAGTCAGCTGCACTTGAAGAGGCAATTTCTTTTTTTATAAATACTTTTTCTTCAACTAAGTCTTTTGGAGTATTTTCTGTTGCTAATTTATTATTGTTTTTATTAACTTTTGCTGATACATGGACATCGCATACTCCTGAAGGTTCTGTTCCTGATATAAACATTTCTGTATAAACTCTTGAACCTCTTTGATCATGAGTACAAAGATCAGTTGCTCTCTTACCTGAATCTTTACAAATTGCTACAGTCGTAACTCCACCAGGATTTCCATCGAACTCTTTATATTCTAAATTTTCATGTATTGGAGCCATAATAGCACCCCATAATGAAGCAGCAGATGAACTATAACTTGCACCACCAATTGGATCATGGTTATCATATCCAATCCAAACAGCTCCAGAATAATAAGGAGTTAATCCAGCAAATAAAAAGTCTGTAACTGAATTAGTAGTTCCTGTTTTACCTATTACAGGCATGTTATATAGTTTTGCTAAAGCACCATCAAAGCTTAATGGGCCTTTAAGTAAATCTCTCATAATATATGCTGTTTGTGGAGAGAAAATTTGTTCTTGATTAGGTTTCTTTTCTAATAGTACCTTACCATTTCCATCTACAACTTTTGTATAAAGAATAGGTTCAGTATATAATCCATTATTACCAAAAGTTCCATAAGCAGAAGCTAGTATAAATGGATTACCTCCATCTACAGAATTGTCCTCTGGATCATAACCTGTAAATTCTCCTAAAGATAGAGTAGCTATACTACTTTTTGATTTTGTACCATATACAATACCTAACTTTTCCCCATAGGATAATCCAGTTTCAATGCCTAGTTTATCTTCAATCATAATAGTAGGTACATTTTTAGATAGTGCTAGTGATTCTCTAGCTGTAATATAACCATCAGACTTAAAGTTCCAGTTTTGAGGGTTCCAACCAGGATATTTATTTCTTAGAGATGATGGAAGACCAGCATCGTCTAAAACTGTTCCTGCAGTAATAGTTTTTGTATCTATAGCAGGTCCATAAACTGTAAGTGGCTTAGTTGAAGAACCTATAGATCTTAAAGCATCATAAGCTCTATTAGTAGATCTTGCTGGTTGATCACCTCTACCACCAACTAATACCTTTACTTCTCCAGTTCTATAATCCATTATTGCAGCAGCTGCTTGAAGTAATAGGGTACCATTTTCATCAGTTACTTCTGGATTGGCATAAATATCAAGTTGCTTAATGCTATTCCTATCATCTAAAACTGCTTGAGTAGAATCTTGCATTGCTCTATCCATAGTAGTATATATTTTAAGACCACCTGTTGAGAATAATCTATCTACTTCTTCATCATTGTATTTATATATTTCTTTTAAATCTTCTCTTACTTGATCAACTGCAGGATATACAAACCATTCGTAATTGATTTTATAACTAATAACCGTTTGAGAAAAGGCAAATTGATTTGCATCAACAAAAGCATAAGCTTCATCGTATTCTTCTTGATTTATTTTACCTAAATCTTTCATTTTCATAAGAACTGTTTTAGTTCTGTCTAAGTAAATTGTAGGATCTTCTTTGTTAGCCTCATTATATGGACTATAAGAAGTAGGTGCTTGAGTTAATCCAGCAATAAATGCTGATTCTGGTAAAGTTAAGTCTTTAGCACTTTTTTCAAAGTAGTATTTTGCAGCGGCTTCAACACCATAAACTTTACCTCCTAAAGGAATAGTATTTAAATATGCTTCTAGTATTTGATCTTTAGTTAGTTTCTTTTCTAGACTTAAAGAAAGATAAATTTCTCTAATTTTTCTTTCTATTTTAACGTCATTTGTTAATAAGGTATTTTTTATTAATTGCTGAGTTAAAGTTGAACCGCCTTGAACAGAACCTTTTCCAGTAAAATAATAAAGACCAGATCTTAAAGCAGATCCTAATGTCCTTTTTATATCAATACCAGGATGAGAGTAAAAACGCTCATCTTCAATAGCTATATAAGCATCTTTAACATAGTCAGACATTTCATCTAAAGTTATTTTATATCTTTCTTCATTGGTAGGTAAATTATCAATATATGTTCCTTCGCTATCAAAAAGCATAGAAGGTTCATTTAAGCTTAATACTGCGTTAACATCTAATTCTGGAGTACTTTTTATAATTGCAAATACATATCCAAGCCCTACCACAAAGCATAGAAGCAGTGCAACTAGTATTCCAAGAAATGTACCTTTCAAAATTTTCTTATATTTAGGTTGATTTTTTTTCTTATTCTTTTTGCCATTGTTTTTATTTTTCTTAACATTAGCTTGGCTTTTTTCTGTTCTAGAAGTATCTTTGTTAGCCATTTGTTCCTCCCTTATAATTTATAATTATTTAATGGTTCATAATAAATAATATACTATATTATAGCATATTTATATAAAGAGTAAAATAATAACTCTAGAAGGTGCCTATGAAGTATTATACAAAAAAATCTAAAATACGATTTCAAATTAAACACCCTAAGATTATAATGGTTATTATTGCCATTTTTTTGTTGATTAATTCTATTTTGTACTTTTTTGATAAAAATATTCTGCCCACTGTATTATCTATAGGAGAAGAAAAAGTTAGGAGGGAAGCTACAACAATAATTAATGAAACAGCTTTAGATATTTATTCTAAAGATTTTAATTATAACGATATGATACTTACAGAAAAAGATAATGAGGGAAATATTACTTTGCTAAGGGCAGATACAGTTAAATTAAACTATTTATCTGCAAAATTAGTTTTAGCATCTAATGATAAAATAGATAAGTTATCAGAAGTAGGATTAAAGGTTCCTTTAGGATATATGACTAAAAACTTAGTTTTTTATAATTTAGGTCCAAAGATTAATGTTGATATTACTCAAATTGGTAATATAACCAGTAGTTATGAATCAGTTTTTGAAAGTGCAGGAATAAATCAAACTAGACATAAAATATATTTAAATGTAGATATGAAGATGAAGCTTATAGTGCCATTAAATAGTAGAGATGTGGAAATATCTAGTCAGATACCAATTGCTGAAACTATAATAGTTGGTAAGATACCAAATACAGCAATAGAACTTAATAAAAATTAATTGTTTTACTAGGAAAGGAGCTGCCTAAACAGCTCCTTTATTAAAATTATATTTATTTTTATTTATTTTCCCAATTAAATACATAAGGAACATTTCTATAGAAGCTTTCGTAATCAAGGCCATAACCAACAACGAATAAATCCTCTATTTCAAAACAACAATAATCCGGTGATAAATCCACTTTTCTTCTAGAAGGCTTATCTAATAAAGTACAAGTTTTAACTGATTTAGCACCACGTTTTTTTACATAGTCAACAACAAATTCCATTGTATAACCAGTATCTATTATATCGTCTACTATAAGAACATCCCAGCCTTCGATATTGTCTGGAATATCATTAACTACTTTAACCTCACCAGTACTTTCTTCACTATGACCATAACTAGAAGTGGTCATAAAACCTACTTTTGCCTTACAATCTATAGCTCTAAAAATATCTGCTCCAAAAATAAAGCTTCCTCTAAGTAATGGTAAAACATAAAGTTTCTTATCTTTATAATCTTCAGTTATTTCTTTACCAAGTTCAGTAATTCTATTTTTAATTTGTTCTTCTGTAAAAAGTATATTTCTTTTCTTATCATCCATTTAAGTGAATCCTCCTAAAGAAAAATGTAAAAGTTAATAAATTTAATATTATATTTAATAGTACATATTTTTTATAATATTTGCAACTTTATTTTGAATATGTAGTGTTCATTGTAATTAAATGTATGGAAACCATCCACTTATAGAGATAGAAACTGATAAAAACCTAGATAAAAAAATATTAGTAATTAAAGATTCATTTGCTAATAATTTTGTACCATTTTTAACTGAAAATTACGGAAATATTTTTCTAATTGACTTAAGATATTATACAGAGTCTATTAATGAATTCATAAAAAATAATGATATAAATGAAGTTCTCTTTTTATATAATGTGAATACTTTTAATGAGGATGATTCTATTTTTAACTTATCTACATAAGATGTTATAGCATAAATACTTGACAATAACTTATAATATAAACATAATTAATAGAAAGTAAAAGGATTATATTTATAGTTAATATAATAAAAGTAAGGTGATATATAATGATATTTGGAAATATAGATGGTATAAAAAAAGCTTTTTTAGAAGAACTTGAAGGAATTTATAAAATGAAGGTTCTTAAGGATGAAGTTTGTAGCTTAGAAATAATTAATATAATTTCAAGAGTAACTTCATTAATAGAGCGAGAAATAAGTGTGGCTATTGATAGGAGAGGAAAAGTAGTATCTGTTGCAATTGGTGATTCAACATCAGTAGAAATTGGAATGATAGATATAAGAGAAAAAAGATTATCTGGAGTCAGGGTAATACACACACATCCTAATGGATTATCAAATTTATCAGCATTAGATTTATCCGCTTTATTGAAGCTTAAGTTAGATGCTATTATGGCAATAGGCGTATATAATGGTAATATTACAGATTATTCATTAGGTTTAATAACAATAACAAATGATTTATTAGATTATGAAGAAAAATTAAATCTTTCTTTAGAAGAATTACTTTCTATTCATATTTTAGATAAAATACAACATATAGAAAAATTAATTAAGGAAAGAGATATTGTTGAAGATCAAGGAGAAAAAGCTATTTTAGTTGGCTCTGACACAAAGGAAAGTTTAGAGGAATTAAAAGAATTAACTAAAGCTTGTGACATACCTGTACTTGATTTAGTTTATCAAAGTAGAAGTAAGATTGATCCAGCTTTTTATATTGGAAAAGGAAAAGTCCTAGAAATAGCTACTTTAAGACAAAGTAAACATGCAAATTTAATTATATTTGATGATGAACTTTCAGGATCACAAGTAAGAAATTTAGAAGCAGCATTAGGAGCAAAAGTAATTGATAGAACAACTCTTATACTTGAGATATTTGCAAGAAGGGCTAGAAGTAAGGAATCTAAAATCCAAGTAGAATTAGCGCAATTAAAATATAGAATGAGTAGGTTACAAGGTCTTGGAACAGTACTTTCAAGAACTGGTGGAGGAATTGGTACAAGAGGGCCAGGAGAAAAGAAGCTAGAAACAGATAGAAGACATATTAAAGAAACAATATATGATTTAAATGACCAATTAAAAAAGATTAAGAAAAACAGAGAAGTTCAAAGAGAAAAAAGAAATAAGGAAAGTATTCCTAAGGTATCTTTAGTTGGATATACAAATGCAGGTAAATCTACCCTTAGAAATAAGCTTTGTGATTTAGCTGCTCAAAAGGAAGTTCAAGGAAAAGAAAAAGTATTTGAAGCTGATATGCTGTTTGCAACTCTAGATATTACTACAAGGTCAATAATACTAAATAATAAAGGAGTAGTTACTATTACAGATACAGTTGGATTTGTAAGAAAGCTTCCTCATGATTTAGTTGAAGCCTTTAAGTCTACTTTAGAAGAAGTAATATATTCTGATCTTTTATGTCATATAGTAGATGCTTCTTCAAATTCTGCATTTGATCAAATAAAAGCTGTAGAAGAGGTTCTAGAAGAATTAGGTGCCAAAGATAAAGATACCATTTTAGTATTAAATAAAATTGATAAAGCTAATGAAGAGAATTTAGAAGAATTAAGAAAAGCTTGTTATGAATATGAAGTTATTGAAATTTCAGCAAAAGATAATATAAATTTAGATGGACTTTTAGAACTTATTGAAGAAAAACTTCCATACAAAATGAAAAAGTGTAAATATCTAATACCTTACGATAGAAGTGAGATTAATTCATTTCTTCATAGAAATGGTAGAGTGTTAGAAGAGGAATACAGAGAAAATGGAAGTTATATGTTAGTAGAAGTAGATGATGAGATATATAATAAATCAAAAGAGTTTGTAATTGAAATTATTAGCTAGAAAAATATAAAAATTGCTAAACTGCAATGAAGATTATACTTTATTGCAGTTTTTATTTTTATTCTATATAATTATTTTAGTAATGTAAATCGTATGTAACAGGGGGAAAAATAATGGCAAAATCAATTATAGATTATCAAAATGCCTATAAAGAAATAACAGAATTACTTAAGAAAAATAATAATATTCTTTCTATATTTATTTTTGGCAGTATGGTTAGTGGAGACTTGTGGGAAGGCTCCAATATAGACTTATTTGTTATATATAAAGAAGATTTTCATGAAATTAGAGATGTTTATTCAGAAGTATCAGGCATACCAATACATATAAAAATAATAAGTAAGGAATTATTTAAAAAGTATTATAATGAAGCAGGAAAAAGAGAATTTATAAAGAACTCACTAATTTCTTCTAAAATGATATATTCAATAGATGATGAAATTACAGATTTATACCAAAAGATTATATATATGATAGATTCTGACAAGGGAAGACTTAACCTTGTATATCTTGGTAACTTTTTTAAAGAAATTGGGATTTGTAAAAAATATATAGGAAAAGGAAGTATATATACTGCATATGAACTTTTATTAAGAGCATTAAATAATTTTTCAATGCTTTTTTTAAGCATAAATGGATATACAGTAAGTAAAGATTCTCTAACAATGGCATGTAATTTAAATGATATATTAAATGATAAAGTTAAGAATTTGATATATAAAGAAGTTGATGATATAACTATTAAAGAGTTGTTAGATTATATGGAGAATTACTTAGAATATAATATAGAAAAAGCATCTATGGATTTAATTAACTTTATAAAAAATGAAAATAGGTCACTAAGTGCTTATGATATTAAAATTAATCCATATTTTAAAAATTTTAAAATAAAAATAGAGGAAATATTAAAGGTATTATATAAAAATAATATTATTACTCAAGAAAAAAGAGAGCTTAGGGATTCTAAAGGTAACTTTCTAGCTATGGAAAATGTATATTCTTATAAAAACTAGCATGCTGGAGGTTTTATGAAGGAATTATTTAAAATATATTTTGAGGAAGAAATTCCTAAGTATATTCAAATTGCAGGACATATAAAAAAATTAATAGATAATAGATATATAAAGGATGGGGAAAAGCTACCTACTATTAGAGAACTTTGTGATTTTTTGAATGTAAATAAAGTAACTATAGTTAATGCTTATAAAAAGTTAAAAGCTGATGGATATGCATATCAAAAAGTAGGTTCTGGGACTTATGCTAAAAGAAGAGAAACCATTTCTTCACTTAATAGAGAATATTCAAAGATATTTAAGGAATTATCTTCAGATGACTTAAAACATATAATAGATTTTACTGGGGAAACCAATTCAGATGTTTATTTTCCAATAGAAGATTTTAAACATGTAATTAATAAAGTTTTAGATAGAGATGGAGCTAATGCTTTAATAAATAAGGAAGCTCTTGGTTATGAAAATTTAAGGAAAACCATAAATAAGGCTTTTTGGAATGAAAAATTAGATTTAAACAATATTTTAATAGTTTCAGGAGCTCAACAAGGAATTGATATAGCTTCAAAAGCAATAGTAAATATAAATGATAATGTGGTAGTAGAAAAGCCTACCTATGGAGGAGCTATTTCAGTATTTAAATGGAGAAGAGCTAATATATTTGAATTGGAGTTAGAAGAAGACGGTATAGATTTATTAAAACTAGAAGAAGTGTTAAAAAAGAATAATATAAGTTGTTTTTATACAATGAGCTACTTTCATAATCCAACAGGAGTAAGCTATAGTTTGGAAAAGAAAATAAAATTATTAGAGCTTGCAAATAAGTATGACTTTTATATTATAGAAGATGATTATTTATCAGAGCTTATATATGATAATAATATTAAGCATAAGCCACTTAAAAGTTTAGATAAGCATGACAGAGTAATATATATAAAAAGTTTTTCTAAAATATTTTTACCAGGTATAAGGCTTGGGTATATGATTACTCCATCATCATTTAATGAAATTATTCAAAGTTCTAAGATTAACACTGATATTTCAACATCTAGTCTTATGCAAAGAGCTTTAGAATTATATATTAGTGAAGGTCTTTGGAAAAAAAATATAGATTATCAACAAAGGATGTATAAAGAAAAATATTTATTAATGAAAGAATTAATAGACAAAGAACTTTCAGATAAGGTTTCATATATTGATCCAAAGGGAGGTCTATATTTTTATTTGGAAATTAAAAATAAAAATATAAAGTCAACAGATTTATTTTATAGATTAAAAAAGAAAAATTTATTTATTACACCAGGAACTATTTTGTTTAAAGATTCAAGTGATGGAGATTACTTTTTTAGAATTAGTTTCTCACAGGCAAGTAAAAAGAAAATTGTTGAAGGAATAAATTTAATTAAGGAGGAACTTAAATGAGTTATGTTACTATAAGAGATTTTGGAGAAGATAGATTTATAGAAAAAAAATCAGAATTTATAGGTTATGCAAAAAGATGTGAAAGTGAAGAGGAAGCAAAATCCTTTGTAGCAGAGATAAAAAATATGCATAAACAAGCAACTCATAATTGCTTCGCTTATGTAATTGGTGAAAATATGGGGATTCAAAGATATAGTGATGATGGTGAGCCACAAGGTACTGCGGGAATACCTATATTAGAGGTAATGAAAAAAAGTAATATTACTGATTGTGCAGTAGTAGTAACCAGATATTTTGGCGGAATACTACTTGGAGCTGGAGGTTTAACTAGAGCATATACAAAAGGTGCATCTGTAGCTTTAAAAGCTGGTGGTATAGTAGAAAAGGTTAAAGGTGTTAGATTATTACTTTGTATGGATTATGATATGCTTGGGAAAATACAATATAAATGTAATGAAAACAATTGGTATATTGAAGAAGTAGAATATACGGATAAAGTTGTGGTTCATATATTAGCAGAGGTTGAATTATCAAAAATAATTGAAAAAACTGCTATAGAAATTTCTAATGGTAAAATAATAATAAATAAAAGAGATGAAGATATATATTTTAAAGAAGAAAATAGGTTGTATAAATTGATTTAGGAATTTGTAATAATAAAGTAATTATGATATAATTCCACTGTATTTATAAAATATTTATTAATGTTGGGAGGAGTAAAGATGTCAGGACATTCAAAGTGGCATAATATACAAAATAAAAAAGGTAAAGCAGATGCTAAAAGAGGAAAAATATTTACTAAATTAGGTAAAGAAATTGTAATAGCAGTTAAAAATGGTGGTCCTGTTCCCGACACTAATCCAAAATTAAGAGATGTAATTGCTAAGGCAAAGGCTGCTAATATGCCTAATGATACAATAACTAGATCAATTAAAAAAGCTTCAGGAGAACTTTCAGGAGTTAATTATGAAAAGATAGTTTACGAGGGTTATGGTCCATCAGGAGTTGCTGTAATTGTAGAGACTTTAACAGATAATAAAAATAGATCAGCAGGAAATGTAAGAAGTGCCTTTACAAAAGGTGGCGGAAATATGGGAGCTACAGGATGTGTAAGCTTTATGTTCCAAGAAAAAGGAGAAATTGTTATTGAAAAAGAAGATAAGGATGAAGATGAAATAATGATGCTTGCTTTAGATGCAGGAGCAGAAGATTTTGTTTCAGAAGAAGAAGTATTTATAGTAACAACTACTCCAGAAGATTTTGGAACAGTTAGAGAAGTATTAGAAGCTGAAGGAATAGAATTCTTAGAAGCAGCTGTTAAGATGATACCAGATACATATACTGAAATTAATGAAGATGATGCTAAGAAATTCCAAAAGATGTTAGACTTACTTGATGATGATGATGATGTTCAAGAAGTTTACCACAATGCAGAATTTCCTGAAGGATGGGATGAATAATACAATTTAATATTAAGAATTGGCTTATTTACTAGCTTTGAGGATATATAAATTATTATATATTTTTGTATTGCCCTCTTTTTTGCCCCTTATAGATTTTGGAAGAGTTAAAGGAGCAGAAAAGAGGGTTTTATTATTTTAGAATTGATTGAAGTTTATCTAATTTTGAAATAGCTTTTTCCTTAACTGATTCTAATACATGGGTATAAGTATTTAAGGTAATTGCTACAGTACTATGACCTAAAAGCTCCTGGACTGTTTTAGGCTCTTCTCCAAGTTCAAATAATCTAGTTGCATAAGTATGTCTAAGATCATGAAACTTTCTATCAGATATATTACTTTTTATTAATATATTTTTGTATTGACGACCTACAGTACTATCTACTAAATAAGCTCCAAGTTTATTACAAAATACTAAGTTATTATCTACATATAAATTAGCACATCTTATTTTATCAAGCCTTTGTTCATTTCTATACTGAAGCAAAGTTTTTACTAAGAATTTTGGTATAGGTACCTTTCTAATACTTTTTGATGTTTTAGGTGTTTGGATAGAGCTATATCCATTTGAACGACCTTCTCTAGATACGTCAGCTATATATTTATATGTTTTATTTACATCAATATAGTTTTCTTCAAAATTAATATCATCCCATGTAAGAGCGAATAACTCTCCTTGTCTTAAGCCAGTATAAAGAGCTGTAAGGAATAACATTTCTAAATGATGTCCTTTAATTGCTTCAATAAATACTTTTTGATCATCTAATGTGAATGGGACAATTTTATTTTGTTTGGACAATTTAGTTTTTTCATCTTCTTTTGGTAGCACTATTGCACCAGAGAAGTCCTTAACAATAATATTATTATCATAAATATATCTGATAAAAGGTCGTATGATCTTATGGATATTTCTTATCCTGGTAATAGTACAATTATTATTTACTAGATTATTATAATATCTTTGTATATCAATTAATTTTAAATCTCTTACTTTGATTTTAGAAAGGGAACTATTCTTTATATATAATCTATAAACTCCTTCATAGTTTTCTTTAGTTGAAGGTTTAAGGTGTGTAAAATGCACCTCAAAAAGCCAGTCAGTAAAGAATGGCTCAAAGTATTCTTTGTTATTAATAATACCATGCTCTAGATTATATTTAATTTTCTTAATTTTACTTTCTAATTCTTTTACTGTAGCTCCATAGATATCCTTAGGTGATTTTAAATTCTCATGCCTTAATCTATAGAAATAATATTCTTTATTACCTTTAATTTTCTTCTTATATATTGTCTTAGCCATTGTTAGACCCTCCTTAAGTTTAAATTATATTCTATAAGGGGCGAATATATTTAAAGCTTTATAAGGCTTAATATAGGCTATTTTAATAAGATAAAAATTCAAACATATCTATTAATTTACTAAATTCAAAATCAGTAAATTCATTAATAAAATCAAGCATTTTTTTCCCGTATTCAATAAAATCTTTTTCGGGTATTTGAGCTATAATTTTTTCGTCTTTAATAAGGTGTATATCATATCCTTTTATATTTGGTCTTAATTCATATCCTTTATTTTTAAATATAGTTATTAATGGTTTAAGCTCTGGCACTCCGATAATAACATCAATATAAGTATCTACTGTATCGATATTAGAATCAGTAAGATTAATTGTATCATCTTCTAATAATTTACTAACAGGTACATCAAGAGCAGCAGCTATTTTAGTTATTATTTCAGACCCTGGTATTCTTATACCTTTTTCATATTTTCTTATTGAACTTTCTGAACAAAAAGATAGCTCAGCCAACTGAGATTGTGTTATATTTTTTAAATTTCTGTATTTTTTGATATTATCTCCAATACTCATATTATCACCTCGAAATTATTATATCATATTAAGACACAAAAGTGTCAAATAATTATTGATAACGACACAAAAGTAATGTAATATAAAATTAACGACACAAAAGTGTCTGATGAAAAGGGGTGAATATATTTTGAACTTAGATTTAGGTAAGTTAAAAATAGCTATGGCTAAAGAATGTTTATCTGTTAATGATTTGGTAGAAAAAACTGGACTAGGTAGAGCTACAGTATCAAAAGTTATTAATGGTAGACAAAAACCAACAACTAAAACTATTGGATTAATGGCAAAAGCTTTGAATGTTGGTGTATCAGAAATTATTTCTACTAAAGAATAAGAGAGTTCAAATTTGAATTCTCAAAACATATATAAAATAATTCATATCTAGAGACATTACGGAGTAAGACACAAGTAAAGTGCAATGCTTTATATACTATTTATGCTTATGAAAATAAGCCTAGAATTGATTTAAAGAATAAAGGGTATTTACATATCTAATTAAATGTAAAAACGCTCTAAGGAGCTTTTAGGAGGTAAATATTAATGGAGAATGTTCAACAAAGAGATCCATATTTTGAAAAGTTTATAAATCTAACAGTTGATTTTATAGTATCAGAAGTTAAAGAAAGACTTAAAGACTTTAAGCCAGTAGATGAAGAAGAAAAGTTATCATATGTACCTAAGGAAGCAGCAAAGATATTAGGTGTAGGTAATAACACTATATACAACTTACTTAAAGATGATGATTTTCCTAGCTTTAGAATAAATGATAAATGGTATGTATCTAGAAAAGGCTTAGAGGACTGGGTAGAAAAGCAAACTAAGAAATAGGAGTATGTTTATGAGTGATTTATTAGAAAGATTTAAGAAGATCTATGAAGAAGGTACTAACTATAAAGTATCTTGGAGCAAAGTAGATGAAGCTGGGAATTTAACTGTAGGAATAGTTAATGCAGCAGGAGAAGAACAGTTTTATTTAAATGTTAGGGAATATCCAACAGGTGTGATTTATTGGTATTAGGAGGTAGAGCATGAGTATATACATACTAATTTCATATATAGAGTTTTGTAAAGAAAATAACGTATCTCCTAGTTGGTTAGAACTTAGAGAATACAAAAGAGAGTACTGGAGGGATTAGATGGAGAAAGAAAAGACTTTTATAATTGCAACAGGGAAAAGTAGCAAATCGAAATATTGGAAGAAGGAAGAAATATCATGGGATAGTTTAGTTAAAAAGTTATCTCAGACTAAAAGAACAAATGAAACAGAAGAAGAATATAAAAATATGGCTAAGGTTGATAGAGATAGGATTAAAGATGTAGGAGGATTCGTCGCAGGAGAGCTTAAGGGAAATAGAAGGTTAAAGACTGATATATTAAACAGGAGTTTATTAACCCTAGATATAGATTATTATTCAGATGATATAGACGAATTACTGAGCAATTTAGATTATGCTTATTGTTTATACTCAACTCATTCTCATAGAGCAGATTATCAAAGATATAGATTAATTATACCTACTGATAGAGAAATGAAAACAGATGAATATCAAGCTATTTCTAGAATGGTAGCAAGTAAAATTAATATAGAAATCTTTGATAAAACTACTCATGATCCTGAAAGAATGATGTATTGGCCATCAACTCCGATTGATGGGGAATATATATTTAAATGCTCATCCGAAGATATAGAATTTTTAAAAGCTGATGATATTTTAAATGAATATACTTTTGGTTGGGAAGATGTGAGTTCATGGCCAACAAGTATTAGGGAAAAGGACCATATCAAAAAAGAGCTAAATAAACAACAAGATCCTTTAACTAAAAAAGGAATTATAGGGGCTTTCTGTAGGGCCTATTGTATAACAGAAGCTATAAGTGAGTTCTTAGAAGATATTTATATACCAGGTGCAGATGATACTAGATACACATATGCACTAGGGAGTACAACTGGAGGAGTAAAAATATATGATGATAAATTTAGTTATAGTCATCATGGTACGGATCCAGCTTCAAATACTTTGTGTAATGCCTTTGACTTAATAAGAATCCATAAATTTGGAGAGTTAGATAAAAACAAATCGGATGACATTGAAACGAAAGATTTAAAGTCATTTGAAAAAATGTGTGAGTTCGTAAAAGCAGATACCAAAGTAAAAGGAGAACTTATAAAAGAAAAAGTCATAGAAGCTCAAGAAGATTTTAAAAATGATGATTTAAAGTGGCTTGAAAAGTTAGAAGTAACTTCAAAAGGCGCAATAAAGAATAATTATTCCAATATAAAAATGATAATAGAAAATGACTCCAATTTAAAGGAAAAGATAGTTTATGATGAATTTTCTAATAAATCTAAAGTTATAGGAGAATTACCTTGGGGAAGGTCCGATATAAAATCATCTTTACAAGATTCAGATTATATGAGTATGTGCATTTATATAGAAGAAACTTATGGTGTTACTGTAAGTGATGAACGCTTAAGAAAAATATTAATAGCAAATATTCAAAGTAAAGCTATTAATCCGCCTAAAGAATATTTAAATTCTTTAACATGGGATGGAGTTAATAGAATAGACACCTTATTAATTGATTACTTTGGAGCAGATGATATTGAGTACACTAGGATGGTTACTAGAAAATGGCTATGTGGTGCTGTAGCAAGAATATTTGTACCAGGTATAAAGTTTGATTATATGCTCGTATTAATAGGCGATCAAGGAGTAGGGAAGAGTACGTTTTTTAAAAAATTAGCAAAGGATAAGTGGTTTACAGATTCAATACAAGAAGTTGAAGGAAACCAAGCTATAGAGAAAATTATAGGATCATGGATTATAGAATTTGGAGAATTACAAGCTTTTAGTAAAGCTGAATCCAAGGCAATTAAAAGATTTGTTTCAGCAACAGAGGATAAAACTAGGTTAGCTTTTGAAAGAAGTACAGGCTATTATAAAAGACAATGTGTATTTGCTGGAACAACTAACAATGAGGAATTCTTGAAAGATGATACTGGTAATAGAAGATTTTGGCCAGTTAATTTTAAAGGTAAAAAGGTTAGAGGAATACTTGAAAGTGACAAATTTGAAAAATCAATAGATCAGATATGGGCAGAAGCCGTTTATATGTGGAAAGAGTTAAAAGAACCATTATACCTAAATAGAGAACAAGAAAAATTAGCAGAGCAGCAACAAGAAAAACATGTTATTAAGGACGACAGGCAAGGCCTAATTGAGGAATATCTCGAAAAGAGATTACCTAAGGATTGGGATACACGTGATATGCATGCTAGAAGAAGTTTTATAAATAATGATGAATTTGGATCAGAGGAATTAAGTGAGGAAAATAGTATTTTGAGAGATAAAGTATGTATTCTTGAAATATGGGTTGAATGCTTTGAAAAAAATAGAAGTGATATAAAGAAAAGTGATTCAAATATAATAGCTTCAATTATGAGTAATATAAAAAACTGGGAGAAATCAAACAAGTCACATAGATTTAAAATTTATGGAGTACAAAAAGCTTATATAAGAAAAAAAATAAGTTTAGTTACACGCTAGTTACAAGATAGTTACAAGATAGTTACATATCTAAATATAGTAATATCAAGGGTTTAAGACTATTTTGTAACTATGTAACTAAAAATAATTAATAATAGGTATGTATTATAAATTTTTATAAAAAACTTAAATTTATAATATTAAAAAATAGAAAAAAATATATAATACCCCCGTATATATAAAAAAGATGGTTACAATTTTAAAAATACCATTAAAGCCTTGATATATAAAGGTTTAGATATGTAACCAAGGTTAGTTACAATGTAACCATAATAAAAGTTTGAGAAAGGATAAATTTTATTATGAATGAAATAGAGTGTATAACAGACCAATTATTAGGATTTACTGAAGAAGTAGAAACTGTAGTAAGTACATTTATAAGAAAAGGATATACAAAAGACCAGGCTATAAGAATTGTAGAGTTAGGAATAGAAGATATAAAGGCAGAAGTAGAATATCAACGTAATAAAAGAATAGACAAGCTAATTGAAGCTTACGACCGTAGAACATATACCATAGAAGAAAGAGAGGATATATAAATGAAGAGAGAAGATTTAAGAAAAGTTGAGGTTATAATAAGATGGGATTTAATGACTTTACCTGGACCTACTCAAACTAAAATAGGTGAAGATTCTTCATATGTTGATGGATATTTCCATGGTTGGAGTACTAATGGGGATTTAAAAGGAATAGTAGAGCTTGATGATGGAGTTATAGAGTTAATACCATATAAAGATATTAGGTTTTTAGAATAAAAAAATGCTTATAGATACGATCAATACCTATAAGCAAGGAGCTATCCATAGGATAACATATCGTTTAGCAGCTTTAGTTTATCCTATTGGCTCCTAAAATGCAAATATTAAATGAATGGGAGATAAGGAAATGAATTACGAAAAGATATGTAAATTAATTAATGGAATTATTGAAAGTGAATTTAATCATGTACAAATGTTTAAGGAGGCTAACTTTATAGATACTAATGAAGAACAACAAGTATTACATAAAACCTCAGTAGAATTAATGAATAAGTTAATGGGAACTTTATCAGAAGAGCAGCAAGAATTATTAGATGATCTTGACACTGCAATTTGTAATGAATGGACAAATCTTTGTAGATTTTATTTAAGGGAAGGTATAGCAGCTGGATTAACTAATTTAAAATACTTAAATGAAATAGACAATATAGAAAATTATTTATAATTTGGAGGTTTAGATATTATGATATTAAAAGATCCAGTAATAAAGAAATTAATTAAACTTGCAAATAAAAAGAATATGAAAGTTAAGCTAGTAGACTTTAAAGCTCATAGAGGATTATTAAAGGGAAATCGTATAGGAATAGATTCAAAGTTAAATATAGATGATTTAAGATATACATTAGCTCATGAATTAGCTCATGCATATTTACATATAGATAAGGGCGATACAATAAGAAGTGAATTGCATGAAGAATACGAAGAACAAGCAAATAGAACGGCTAATTTAATAATTGATTTACTGTCATTAGATAACAATACAATAGATTTATAAGAGGTACACTATGGCAAAGATAACAATAAGTTATGAGAATGAAATAGAAAAGATTAATATATTAGAAGCCTTATCCAAAGGTATTAAGATAAAAAGGATAAGTAAACCTAGTAAGTCTGGAAAGTATTATAGGGTTTATTTAGACATAGAGTAGTGACAATAAAAAATAACACTACAAAGAAGGTGAGATATGTTTTGTTCAGTAAAGAAGGATAAAAAGAATAATAAATACAAGTTCTATTTGTGTGATAGGTACAGAGATAAGACAACTGGAAAAGTAAAAAGTAGTGATAAATATATAATGACACTACAAAAAGAAAATATATTTAATTTATATACTGATGAAATGAAGATTTATATAGAAAATATATTAATAGAAAAAGGTATAAGTCTTGAAAATATAGATTTGGTTTTAGATAAATTAAGAAGTGTTAAAAAAGTAGTGACAGAAGAATATAACACTACAAATAAATTTAATATAGTGACACAAGAAAAAGACACTACAAGTATAGATGAAAAAATTGAGATAGTACAAACTGAAATAGTAGAAGAATGTATCCCTACATATAACACTACAATTATGTTTGATGTTCAGCAGATGTATAGAGATAATGTAAAAACTATGATGAGATTTGATACTATGTCAAAAGCTTTTGGTATAAAAACTAAAGATAGATTTCAGATAGAAGATGAAGAATTACAAAAACTACACGAGCAAGGCGAAAGAATTAAGGAGAAAATAGATGACATATACGAAGAATATGTATATATCAATGAACAGAATGATTTTCTCGATAAGTTAGGAAGTGAAATAAGGTTAGTACAGGATATTTATATAAGTTGTTATAATAAATTTCCTAGTAGTGAAATATGGGTTGTTGGAGCGGGATATATTAGGCGTATTTATGAAAAACTTGATTTTGTATTACCTGGATATGGAGTAAAAATATTTGATTGTTGGGAAGAAATTAAAGCCCATAATAAGCTAGATGATAATAAAGCATATTTTAATCATGAGGAATATTTTGAAGAGATAGACTTATATAGAAAGAGTAATTTAGAAATAGATAAGTTAGATATAACAGGATCATTAATAAGAATGATATTAAGTCGTAATTATGAAATAGATATGTCAATGGCTGATTGGATTGATATTAAAGTTGATGGAGATTTTATAAGTTTAAGCTTAGAGCATTTAATAGATTGGATTAATAATAAACCTACAAGAGATTACAAAGTTAATATAGATAATCTAATGGAGTATAGAAAGCAGCTATATAAATTTGAGGATGTGGAATATTAAGCTAATGATTTATAACTAAATAATGGATTGTTATTGAGGTATATACTAGAATCAATATAAGTTTTATGGTAGAATAAATGTAAAGATAAACATAACAAATAAATAGTTTAGTACCCTACTTGAAAAAGTGGAAGGCATATAAAAGCCATGGGAAATATATCAGTTTTAATAGCTGAATATTATCCTATGGCTTTTTTATTTTATGTTAAGGAGTTGTTAGAATGAGTGACGCTGCTAAGATAGCAAGACGAGAGTATATGCGACAATGGAGAGCTAAGAACAAAGATAAGGTAAAAGTAATCCAGGATAGATACTGGGAGAATAAAGCTAAAAATTTAAAAGACGAAGGAGAGAAAAAAATAATATGAAATTAAGAGAAGTAACGCAAGAAAGAAAAGATTACTATGAGAATAAGGTAGTATTGACCTTAAATAATTATGACAAGATGATTACAGAAGTAGATAATAAACTATTTAGATATGGAGCTATTCATCATGATTTTTGTGTTGGAAAATATTCGCTAGGATATGCAAAAGAAAAGAAGGAAGATATTAAAGTAGAGATTAAAAATATCAATGTAACAACATTAGATAATATAGTAGCTGAATTAAAAAACATAAGAGAAGATTATATCAAAGAAATAGTTCCAGAAACATCAACTACAGATTTAGTAGAGTTGAATTTAATAGAAAAAGAATTAAAAGTAATGAGTGATTCAGAGCTTTTAGAATATTACAAAGAGAATTACTTAGATAAAAACATTATAAGACTTGTACAAGTAGAATATAAAGCTAGAAATGGCTTTAAAGATAGTAATAAAGCAAGATTAGAGTTACCTAAGTATGATGTTAAAGATACGTTTATAACTAAGATAGATACTGAAATAAAAAGAGTAGTAGGATTAAGGCAAGTAGTTAGTAATATGTGTAACTTTGTAGGTGAAGTAAGTGCTACAGGATCACCAGTACCAAAACTTATACCATGGAATACTATTTTTGAAAATGTAGAGAAAAGAAACTTAGAGAAGATAGTAAAAGTAAGTTTAAAAGATTTTGTTTAGGAGGACATTAGAATGGAAGAAATAAAAGCATATTTAGAAAAAAGAATAGAGTATATAAGAAGAACTAGAGGTAAGTTTACAACTGGAGAAGAAGAACTTCAGAAGGTATTAGATGAAGTTAATAAAATGCTAAAAAGTTAGCATTAATTGGGGGCAAAAGCTCCCTTTTTGACTATTAAAAATAGGCTTAAAGCGTTGATATAACTAAGAAAGAAAGGAGGTACTACCCCCATATGGGAAAGAAAATAAGGTATAGATTAAGTAATCCTAAGGAAGTGAGAAGAGTATTAGCAAATGTAACTAATAAAGTGGCTAATAATGAAATGGATCCTAAACAGGCAAATGCAATAGCTTATTTATGTAATTGTATATTACAGAGTATAAGAGTTGATGAATTAGAGAAACAAGTTCAACAGTTGGAGGAATTAGTTAATGATAAATAATAGAAGAATATCAAAACTTAAAAGAAATCTATATAAAATAAAAGGAAATCCTAAATATTCAAAGTGCATAGTAAAAGTTATGGAAGGTATGTACTTATTTGAATTAAAGAATAATGCAGCACATCACAAGGATTTATATAAGAAAATAGATAAGGTAATAGATGGTCTAGAAGTAATAGAGCTTAATGATTATAGCATAGAGGATATATTAATTGCAGGTAATGGATTAAGTGAGTTAGTAGTATTTACAGGTGATATTTTAGAAGATGATATTAATGTTGTACACAATGCACACAATTAAGGTTGCACACAAAATGTATTTTACAAAACGACGAATATGCGCTCAATTAATTTTACAAAACAAGACGAATACCTAAAAGTACTCCGTATATTTAATCTACAGATAGAAGAAGGTGATAAGATGAATAATGAGGAATTAGTACAACTATATCAAAATGGAGATAATAACGCACTAGATAAGCTTATAGATGATAATTCCAGAATAATATATAAGATAGCCAATAAGTATTATGGAATTAATAGAGAGCTAGAATTAGATGATTTAGTTCAAGAGGGAATATTAGGACTTATTGAAGCAGCTAAGAGATATGACTTTAATAATGAAAAGAAAGCTAAATTCATTACATATGCAGTTTATTATATAGATAGATATATTTATAGGGCTGTTAATGGTAATAGTACTAAAGAGAAGGGAAATACCGAATTTTATCATAATTGCAGCAGCTTAAATGTTCCAGTAGGAGAAGAAGGCACCGAATTAGGTGATCTTATAGAAGGTGTAGATTATGGATATGAAAATATAGAAGAAAAGATATTTTTAAATAATCTAAGAAAAGAATTAGAAGACTTAATGATAACTCATAACACATTAGAACAGAGACAAGTATTAAAGTTTAAATATGGATGGAATGCTAAAGCTATGCTAGTAAAAGAAATAGGAGAAATATTAGACGTATCAGCTTCTAAAGTGAGAGATATAGAATACAATGCATTAAAGAAATTAAGGAATAGCTCCTGGACCATTAAGAATATAAAAAACTTTGCTGAACTTGGATATATAAGTGATTTTTATTTAGGAATATATAGGGACTGGGGAATAAAAGTGTAATAGGATCCTTTGCCATCTGGTAAGGGATTTTTTATTAGAGTTTAACTGCCGAAATTTCGGCAGTTAAAAAGTAGTCCAGCTTATAAAGTAACCGAACAAAATTATTCGGTTAAAAGTATTACACCACAATTTTGTAGGCTATCTATAAATTTAAGATGAGTTATATTTTAGAAAATTAAAATTTGAATGAAAGTAGTGTAAGAAATCACTTAGCAAAAATGAATAATAAACAAGTTGTATTATTAAAGAATTCAGATGTCCTTAATAAAGACATCCGAAAATTAAATAATGCTGGAGAAAAGTTTTTAACAGAAAGTGGAGTCTACAAATTAATATTTAAATCAAACAAGAGAGAAGCAGAGAGATTTCAAGATTGGGTAACTGATGAAGTATTACCACAAATAAGAAAGACAGGTAGTTATTCAAATGATAAATCTAAATTTGATAACTCACTTAAAGAAAAAGAAATTGAAGCTAGATATAACAACTCACTTGTTAGAAAAGCAAATGCACTACTTAAGATATGTAATAACCCAAACTTATCTAAAGAATATGTACAAGTATTATTTGAGATTTATTCAACTGGAATGGCTTTAGGTTATGTAAAAAGAGATATAAAAACTTCGGTACAAGGTGTACCGAAAACATATGAACGTCCCTTTAAGTCGAGAATAGATAAGGTTCTTGAAAATGCAGATATAAAACCATATGTCCACAGTGGACAGAGATATTTAACCGAAGAGCAACTATATGACTTTATGCTTGAAGCTAGAACAAAAAAATGTAAATCATTTAGAAAATGGGTAACTAATGACGTATTGCCTACAATTCGTAAAACTGGTGGTTATGTTGATAATGCAGATAAATTCACAGATAACTATTTCTCAAATTTAAGTCTAGAAGTAAGAAAAGCTATAAAGCAAGAGTTAGTAAATAGAAATAAGGTTCTAGTAAATAGAAAAAGAGAATTAATAGTCGAAGCTGAAGAGTTAAAGCGTGAATATGAGCTTAATAAGAAAACTATAGAGCAATTAAATATTTAGGGGATTATTTCAAAGGAGGTAAATAAAAATGAATAAACAAATTGAACAAAAATTATCATCAAGAGAAGTTGCTCAAATGATAGAAATGAGACATACAGAGTTATTAAGAAAGATTGATAATATCAATGAAGATTTAGCTAAAGCCAAAATTGGCTCCAGTAAATATTGGGTAGAATCATCATACAAAGACATAAGTGGACTTTAACAATAGAGAAGAAGTTGCAGAAATCTGCACCAGCGATTCGTAACAAGTCTCGTGATGAACTAGCAAAGATAGCTGGAGTATCTCATGACACTATAGAGAAAGTTGAGTGTATAAAGAAAAAAGGAGTTTTTTTAAATATGTAGAAATATTTTTATATGATATAAGAAGGAGTGATATAGATGGATTTTATTAAAAGAAATATTGATTTGCAGAAAAAATATGAAAAACATTGGCTAAATAAAATAGAAATAGTAGTAAATAAATTTAATGATTTTGAGAAAGAAGGAGAGTGTTATACATGGAAAAATATTAACTCAATAGTAAATATTTTAAAAGAAATAGGCAAAGAGGATACTCATCTGTTTTTACCTTTAAGTGGGGGAAATCATTTTAATGATTGTAAATTATCAAGTGAATCAGGATTTATTGATTTAATAGCTCAGGGAGTATATCGTGTTTTACCAAAACAGTTGAAATTATATAGAAGAGGAGATATTAACTGGGATTATTTTATACTAGAAACAGAAAAGTGCAATAGAAAATTAGATTTTGAGATTAAAGGGAATGAAGTTTCTGAGGAGTTGATAGAGAGTAGATATGGGGAGTATATTGAGTATTCTGATGGAAAATATGAAGAACTTATTGAAGCGGGAAAGAATGTAGATAATATGAAAGTGATAGAAAGAGTATTTAAATCAGTAAAATATGCAATATTTAATGAATATTCTTTATATAATAATGATAATTTTACTTTAATTTTTAAAAAAGTTAGTGCGTATGATTCATTGCAAAATAAATTAAGTTCTAAAGAATTTAATGAGCTTATTGGATTTATGAAAAGTGTATATGATGAAAGCTTAAAAGATTATTATAATAAATAATATATAAAAATACTTTATTTTAGGATTTTTAAGGAGGATATTATATGAAAAATATAATATTAGAATTTGATAAAAGAAAAATAGATAAAGAAGAAATGAGAGAGCATATAGATTACTATGTAAGTATGTCTGAGAAAGGATTTGAGTTTCTTAGCAAGAATGATAAAAAAGGAGCTATGGAAATACTTAAAGAAATAAGAAAATATATGAAGAGTGAATTTGATTATTATAATAAATCTAAAGTTAGTAAATATGTAGAGAATAATAAACTTTACAGTACATATTGTAATGGAATATATGAAGCATTTGCCAAACAAACTAGACCAACATCATATGAAATGTTAAGTAGCAATTTATATGATATACAAGATTACATGAGTCATTATGGGATGGAGATATTTTTAGATGAATATGACTTATATGAGTAAAAGAAAAATGCCCTTATTGAAAGGTATTGAAACCTAGTAATAAAGTCAATCTTACAAGTATTGATATGTTAAGAAGGCAATTAATTTTTGCCCCCTTTTTTGCCCCTTATAGAATAAAATATTATAATTTTTTATAATGAAAAATAATTTATAAATTCAGTAAATAAGCCATTTTAAGAATATTCTAATATATAATAGGTTAGCATTACCCCTCCCTGAAGGATGGGATGAATAGAAAAAATGGAACTACTTTAAGTAGTTCTATTTTTTTACTGGAAAATACATAATAATTAGATGGATTTTAAATATATATTAACAAAAATAAGTGTATTTTAAATATTTTATGAATAAAATATATTTAAATTAATTTATTTGCGTATTTTAGCCATATAATAGTAATTTCAATAAAAATACTGAAATTGACAGTGTAAATTATGGAATATATAATTATTCTAAATAAGGTGAATGAATAGCGTTATATTTATTCAGTTACATAGCTTAAAGGAGAGCTGCATATGAAAATATTTAAAAATTTGAGCCCGGGCAGAATAATTGTTTTGGGATTTTTTTCTGTAATAGTGATTGGAACTATACTTTTAAAATTACCTATATCAATTCGTGAAGGCGTAACTGTATCTTGGGTAGATGCTTTATTTACATCAACTAGTGCAGTCTGTGTAACAGGACTAATTGCTATTGATACTGCTGATACATTTACTGTGTTTGGACGAGCAGTAGTAGCATTATTAATTCAAGTAGGTGGACTAGGAGTTACTTCAGTTGGTGTTGGCTTCATCTTGCTTATGGGAAGAAAAGTTGGAATAAAAGAAAGAGTATTAATTAAAGAATCTATGAATCTTGATTCAATGAAGGGGCTTGTAAAACTTGTTAAATCTGTTTTATTAGTTACTTTGAGTTTTGAAGTGGTTGGAGCAATACTAAGTTATTTAGTATTTTCAAAAGACTATAGCCCATTAGATGCATTAGGAATAAGTGTATTCCATTCTATAGCAGCATTTAATAATTCTGGTTTTGATATTCTAGGTGGACTTAGAAATCTAATACCATATCAAAGTAATGTATTATTAAATTTAACTACATGTGGACTAATTATTTTTGGAGGATTAGGATTTTTAGTTATTAAAGAAATAATTATGGTAAAAAAATTCAAAAAATTCAGCCTACATACAAAGGTAGTTATAACTGTAACAGCTATTTTACTTGTAGTAGGGACTATATTACTTAAAGCAACTGAAGATATATCATGGCTTGGTGCATTTTTCTTTAGTACTTCTGCAAGAACAGCTGGATTTAGTACTTATAATCTTGGGAGTTTTACAAATGCAGGATTATTTACTTTAACTGTTTTAATGTTTATTGGAGCTTCCCCAGGGTCAACAGGTGGAGGTATAAAAACTACTACAATATTTACTTTAATTAAGAGTATATATAGTACATCTACAAATAAAAATTGTGAATCCTTTAAAAGAAAAATACCATCAGCTGTTATTTTTAAAGCTTTTAATATATTTGTACTTGCTATTATGGTAGTTTGTTTTGGGGTATTTCTATTAAGTATATTAGAACCAGGGCGTACATTTATTCAATTATTAGTTGAGGTTACTAGTGCTTTTGGTACAGTAGGATTATCTACTGGAATTACTCCAGATCTTAAAGACTTAAGTAAAATAATTATATCTATTATTATGTTTATTGGTAGACTAGGACCAATGACTATGGCAAGTATATGGCTAGTTAAAGAACCATCAAATGCTTGTTATTCAGAAGAAGCAGTTATAATTGGATAGGAGGATAATATGTTTAATCATAAAGTATCTATAGAGTTTGGAATAATTGGAATAGGAAGATTTGGATTTGCTCTGGCTAAGACATTAATAGAAGCAGGAAAAGAAGTTATAGTTTTAGATAGTGATGAAAATAAAATAAAACAAATAAGAAACTTAACAGACAATGCTTTTGTAGTAAATAACTTAGGAAAAGAGGCACTTGAGGAGACTGGAATTCAAAATTGTGAAACTGTATTTGTGTGTATAGGTGAAAAGATAGATGTTAGTATTTTAACAACTTTAAATGTAATAAATATGGGCGTGAAAAGAGTTATTGCAAAAGCTAACACTTATGAGCAAGGGTGTGTATTAAAGAAAATAGGGGCTGAAATTGTGTATCCAGAAAATGATATGGCAATTAGAATAGCAAATAGATTATTAAATGAAGAAGCCTTTGAATTTATTGAATTAAATAATGATATTCACATAGAAGAACTTAGGGTTACTGAAGTAATTGATGGAAAATCAATATTAAAATCTAAAATACGTAATGAATTTGGACTAAATATTATAGCTTTAGAAAGAGATGAAGAAACTATAATTGAATTGGATCCTAATTTTATATTAAAGGAAAATGACTTTATAGTTGTTATAGGTAAGAAAAGTTCTATTAGAAAATTTGAAGAATATTTAAATCATAAGTAAAATAAAATATAGTATATTCATAAATAGTAAAAAAGAGTGATTTGCCAAAATCACTCTCCAGATTTTATCTGTTAATGGCTATTTCATTCCACTTGGAAACTACTAAAGCTTACATATATATAATAACAAATAATTAAATTTAATCAATATTTAAAATTTGGATTATAGATGAAGATTAGTGGCTAATTTGACTAACAATGGATATTTAGTTAAATGATAGAGAAATAGTATAATTATATCTTTTATTAATAAATTAATTGTGTTATAATTTTGGAGTATTTTTAGTTATGGGGGAGTATAATCATGAAACATATTAAGACAATTAATAAAACAAATATTAAAAATAGCTTAGTAAAACCAGGTTGTAAAGAATGTGCTAATTCATGTCAATCAGCTTGCAAGACATCTTGTACAGTTGCAAATTTAGAGTGTGAAAACTAATTAAGAGAAAGCGGCAACAAAAGTGTTGCTGCTTACTTTTTGTTAGAATAAGCTTTTGGAGGGAGTTAAATGTCTTTAATACACAAATTTAAACAAGGCGAAAATTATTTTGTATTAGATGTTAATACAGGGGCAGTTCATATAGTAGACGAGTTAGTATATGATTTAGTTCATGATGATGGAATGAAGGATAAAGAAGAAACTATTAAGCTTTTATCAGATAAGTATGATAAAAATGTTATTGAAGAAGCTTATGAAGAGATATTAGAGCTTATTAATGATGGAATGTTATATTCAGAAGATAAGTATGAAGATATAGCTCATGGGTCTATGGAAGACAGAGATTATATTAAGGCTGTGTGCTTAAATATAATTCATGGCTGTAATTTAAGATGTAAGTATTGCTTTGCAGATGAAGGAGAATATAATGGACATAAAGGAGTTATGTCTTTAGAAACAGCCAAAAAAGCAATAGATTACGTAGTAAAAAGAAGTGGTCCAAGAAGAAATATAGAAATAGATTTATTTGGTGGAGAGCCAACAATGATAATGGATACTGTAAAAGAAATAATACAGTATGCTAGAGAAAATGAAAAAGAGTGGAAGAAAAATATTAGATTTACAATGACAACAAATGCTACTCTTTTAAATGATGATATGATGGATTTTATGGATAAAGAAATGGGAAATATCATATTATCATTAGATGGTAGAAAATGTGTTAATGATAATGTAAGAATAAAGGTTGATGGAAGTGGTTCTTATGATGATATACTTCCAAATATAAAGAAAATGATCAAAAAGAGAACACCTGGTAAGATGTATTATGTTAGAGGAACATTTACAAGAGCAAATACTGATTTCTTTGAAGATGTAATGGCTATGGTAAATGAGGGTTTTGATGAAGTTTCTATTGAGCCAGTAGTACTTGAGGCGGGACATCCTCTTGCATTAAGAGAAGAAGATTTACCTGAAATAATGAAAAATTATGATAAACTATATGAAGATATGGCAAGAAGAAAAAGAGAAAAAAATGGAGAATACAACTTCTACCACTTCAATGTAGATTTAAATGGTGGACCATGTGTTTATAAGAGAATTTCAGGCTGTGGAGCAGGTTTTGAGTATGTTGCAATAACTCCACAAGGAGATGTGTATCCATGCCATCAATTTGTAGGAAAAGAAGAGTTTAAACTTGGAAGTATATATGATGATACATACAATAAAGAGCTTGGAAAGGAATTTAAGAAGGCACACATATACAATAAACCTAAATGTAGAGATTGCTGGGCAAGATTCTATTGTAGTGGAGGTTGTCAAGCTAATAACTTTAGCTTTAATGGAGATATGAAAATACCTTATGAAGTAGGTTGTAAAATGCAAAAGAAGAGAATTGAATGTGCTATTGCTTTAAAGGCAGAATAATATAAATAAAAGGTTGGTATTTGCTTATGTTCAAATATCAACCTTTTATATTACAATAATAAGAGGAATACTTATTGGAGGATAAAATGGAATTTACATTAAAAAATAATATAAAACTTATATATAAAAAAACAACATCTAAATTAACTTCAATGTCCATATCTATAGACGCAGGAGCTGGAAAAGAAAAAGATTTATTAGGAGTAGCTCATGCAACTGAACATATGGTATATAAGGGTACAAAAAATAGAACAGAAGATAATATAAACAAAGATTTAAGTAAGGTTTTTGGGTTTCAAAATGCAATGACAAACTTTCCATATGTTATTTACTATGGAACTATGTTAAATGAGGATTTTGAAATAGGAACAGAAATTTTTTCAGATATAATTTTAAATCCAATTTTTCCATCTGAAGGCTTTGAAGAAGAAATGAAAGTAATAATTGAAGAACTAAAGGAGTGGGATGAAGATTTAGAGCAGTTTTGTGAAGATAAGCTATTTATAAATAGTTTTAAAAATAGAAGAATTAAATACCCTATTATAGGTAAAGCTGATCATTTAATGAAAATTAAGTTAGAAGATATAAAAGAGTTTTATAAAGAAAATTATATACCTTGCAAAACTTCTATAGCAGTAGTTTCTTCTTTAGAGTTTGAAAATGTTAAAAACATAATTGAAAAGTATTTTGAAGCATGGGGAAATTCAGAGTGTGAAGAAATAAATGAAGAAATTATTTATGATAAAGATAATTTTGGAGTATATAAAGACAAAAGAGAAGGGATTAATAGTTGTAAAGTTCAAATCATATTTCCAATAGATAAATTAGATCATGATGAAATAAAAGCATTGAGAATATTTAATGAATACTTTGGAGAAGGAGTTAATTCTTTATTATTTGATACATTAAGAACTAAAAATGGGCTTGTATATGATATATTAACTAAAATTTCTTATGAAAAGTATATAAAGCTTTATAAAATAACTTATAATACTTCAAAGGAAAACTTAGAAAAAACCTTAGAATTAATAAATAAATGTATAGAAAGAATAGATGAATTTGATAAAGTAACAAATGATGAAGATATAAGAAATTATATAAAATCTATGAAGCTAAGAAGATGGTTTAGAGAAGAGCAAAATATAATTTTAGCAAAAGAACTATCAACATATAATACTATGTTTGGTGATTATAAAGTATATTCAGAAGAGTTTAATAACCTTATTAATATAGATAAGAAGTACATATTAAATGTGATTATGAAAGTATTTAAGGATAAGTCAGTAGAAATAATATATAGTTAAAATAGAGTTAATAATATTTAAAAAGGAGATAATAATGAATAAAGCACCTTTATTAGAAGAGTTATTAAAATATCATAAAGAAGATAATTTAATATTATCAATGCCAGGGAATAAGAGTGGTAAAGGTTTTTTAAGAGATACTTTAGGAATAACTTTTAAAGAAGCTTTAGGAACATTAGATATTACAGAAGTTGATTCCTTAGACAATTTACATTGCCCGGAGGGGGTAATAAAAGAAGCACAGGAACTTTTAGCTAAAACCTATGGCGTTAAAAAAGCTTATTTTCTTGTAAATGGAAGCTCATGTGGAAATTTAGCCTCAATATTCTCTGCTTTTAATGAAGGAGATGAGGTATTAGTAGAAAGAAATTGTCATAAATCAATATATAATGCAATTATATTAAGGAAATTAAAGGTAGTTTATATTGATGCAGTTATAGATAATAATTTAGGGATTTTTTTACCACCTAGAGAAGAAGAAATATTTAAAGCTTTTGAAAAAGCAAATAATCCAAAGGGAATTATATTAACTAATCCAAATTATTTTGGAATTTCGTATAAATTAGATGAAACTATACAAAGACTTAGGGAAAAGGGACTAAAGATTATAATAGATAGTGCACATGGTGCACATTTTGGAATATGCAAAGAACTTCCTAAATCTATGGCTAAATTAGGAGATTATGTAGTTTTAAGTTCACATAAGACTTTACCAAGCTTAACTCAAGGTGCATTTTTATTAGTAAATAGTGATGATGATAATATTGACTTTTACATAAAAGCTTTTATGACTACATCACCATCTTATTTAATTATGGCTTCTTTAGACTATGCAAGATATTATTTAGATAATTATGGAGAAGAGGATTATTATAGCCTTATTGAAAGAGTAGAATTTTGGAAGGAAAAAATAAATTCCCTTGGTAAAGTTAAGATTATAAGTCATATAAAAATAGATAAAAATTATATAATGGATAAAAGTAGATATTTAGTTACATTAAAGGAGGGATATAGTGGCCACAAGCTTTTAGATTATTTAAAAGAGAAAAATATACAATCAGAAATGAGTTTTTCTAAAGGGGTAGTATTAATTTTAGCTACGTGCAACAGTGATAATGATTTTGAAAAACTTTATTATGCAATAAAAGAATTGAATATGAAGCATATAAGTTCAGTAGAAAAAAATTATATCTATAAAAATATAGTGCCCGAAAAAGTTTTAGAACCATTTGAAGTATTAAATTTAAAGTATAAAAAAGTTTTTTTAAATGAGGCATTAGGGAAAATATCAAAGAATTTTATAGTTCCATACCCACCTGGAATTCCAACAGTATGTCCAGGTGAAATTATTACTTTAGAAGTAAAGGAATTAATAGATGAATATTTAAGAAATAATTTAACTGTTATTGGAGTTAAAGATAAAAATATTGAAATAATAGATATTTAAAGCTTTGGTATATTATTTTGAATTAATTAATTCAATTCATAGTAAAAACCATAAGAAGGATAAAAATGGATTATAGTAAATATTGACATATTTTATGTGTTTAAATAAAATAATTTCTTGTAAGAGGAGGAATTTTTATGGAGAGAAATAAAGGAAATATATCAATTCATACTGAAAATATTTTCCCTATTATAAAAAAATGGTTATATTCTGATAAGGATATTTTTATTAGGGAACTTATTAGTAATGGATGTGATGCAATAAGTAAATTAAAAAGATTAGTTAACTTAGGAGAAGCAGAAGTAAGTGAGGATGAAAAATACAAAATCTTAGTTTCAGTAAATAAAGAAAAGGGAACATTAAAGTTTATAGATAATGGGATTGGTATGACTGATGAAGAAGTGAAAAAGTATATTAATCAAGTTGCATTTTCTGGAGCAGAGGATTTTATTAATAAGTACAAGGATAAAATTAATGAGGATAAGGATATAATAGGACACTTTGGGTTAGGCTTTTATTCTGCATTTATGGTTTCAAAAAGAGTTCAAATTGATACATTATCATATATAGAAGGTGCAGAAGCTGTAACTTGGGTTTGTGATGGTGGAACTGAATATGAGATATATCCATCTGAAGATAGAAAAGAAAGAGGAACCACTATAACTTTATTTATTGATGATGATAGTAAAGAATTCTTAGAAACTTATAAAGTTAGAGAAGTTATAGAAAAATATTGTTCTTTCTTACCAATAGAAATATATCTAGAAGAAGAGGGGAAAGAAGTAAAAGAAGAAGATTTAAAACCTCTAAATGATATAAATCCCCTTTGGATGAAAGCACCAAAGGATTGTACAGATGAAGAGTATAAAGACTTTTATAAAAAGGTATTTATGGATTACAATGATCCTTTATTTTGGATTCATTTAAATGTAGATTATCCATTTAATTTAAAGGGAATATTATATTTCCCTAAATTAAAACATGAATTAGAAGCAACAGAAGGTCAAGTTAAATTATATAATAATCAAGTATTTGTTGCTGATAATATAAAAGAAGTAATACCAGACTTTTTACTGTTATTAAAGGGTACAATAGATTGCCCAGATTTACCTTTAAATGTTTCTAGAAGCTTCCTTCAAAAAGATAAAGATGTTATGAAAATTTCTAAACATATAGTGAAAAAAGTAGCTGATAAGCTAGTTGCTCTTTATAAGAATGAAAGAGAAAATTTCAAAGGTTTCTGGAAGGATATACAAATATTCATTAAATATGGATGCTTGAGAGATGAAAGTTTCTATGAAAAAATTAAGGATATAATTATTTTTAGAAAATTAAATGGTGAATATATAACCTTAAAAGAATACCTTGAAGAAAATAAAGAAAAGCATGAAAATAAAGTTTTTTATGTAACTGATGAAAAACAACAATCACAATATATTAAAATGTTTAAGGAAGCAAACTTAGATGCCTTAGTATTAGATTGTTCCTTAGATAATCACTTTATTAGTTTCTTAGAAGCAAAGGAAACAGGTGTTACATTTGCAAGAATAGACTCTGATATTTCGGAAACATTAAAAAATAATGAAGCTGAAGAGCTAAAAGACATAAATGATAAGATAAAGAATCTGTTTAGTAAAGTTTCAACTAATAATGTAAAAGAAGTTAAAGTAGAAAGTTTAAAAAATTCAGAAACACCGGCTATAATATTAGTGTCAGAGCAATCAAGAAGAATGTCTGAAATGAGTAAGATGTTTGGTGGTATGGATATGCCAGATATGTTTAAAGAAGAAAGAACTTTAGTGGTTAATAATAATAATCCAATTATTAAGAAGTTATCTTCAATAGATATAGAAGGAAAAGAGGAAAAAGTAAATTTAATTTGTAATTATATATTTGATCTTGCCTTATTATCCAATAAAGAATTAGCACCAGAGGAAATGGATAATTTCATAAATAGAAGTAATAAGTTATTAAATATGGTTATTGAATTATAAATTTAATTACCTAAAAGATATATATAATTAAAGTTATTAAAAACTCCGCAAGGAGTTTTTTTTATTTATATTTACAGAATTGTATCGATACAATAGACAAAATGCAAATCTTGGATTATTATAAAGTAAATAACTTTTAGAAGTAGGTGCACTTATGAATGAAGTTAAAAAAGTAGCAACAATTAATGATTTATCTGGAATAGGAAGGTGTTCCTTAACAGCAGCAATGCCGGTTTTAGCTGCATTAGGAGTTCAATGTTGCCCATTCCCAACAGCAGTATTATCTTGTCAAACTGAATTTGACAAATTTACTTTCTTAGATATTACTGATGAAATGGTTAATTATAAAGAGGCTTGGGAGAACTTAGGGATAAATTTTGATTGTATTTATAGTGGGTTTTTAGGATCAGAAAAGCAAATTGATATAGTATTAGATTTTGTAAAAGAAAAGAAAAAAGCTTTAATAGTAGTAGATCCTGTTATGGGGGATAATGGAATTATTTATGATACATTTACAAATAGTATGTGTGATAAAATGAAAAAACTAGTATCTGTTGCAGATATAGTTACTCCTAATTTAACTGAAGCTTGTATTTTAACTGGAGAAATATATAAAAAATATGAAACCAGCGATGAGAAAGTAATGGAAATTGCAAAGGAAATATCAAGTATTGGTCCTAGGAAGGTAATAATAACTGGAGTTATTAGAAATAATAAAATTTTTAATTTTGCTTATGATAAAAAAGAAGATAAATTTTTTAAGGTGGAATCATATTTTAATAACGAATCTTATAGTGGTACAGGGGATATTTTTACTTCTATAATTATAGGACTACTATTAAATGGTCATGATTTAAATTATGCCATAAAAAATGCAACGAAATTTATTTATAAATCAATTGAGTTTACATCTAGGTTTAATTCGAGTCCCAAAGAGGGAATTATGTTTGAATTATTTTTAAAGGAGTTGATTTTAATAAATGAACACAAATAATAAAACTAAAAATATAGTATTAACAGCGCTTTTTGCAGCAATGATATGTATAACTATTGCTTTTTTATTTCATATTCCAACAGGATTTAATGGGGGATATATTCATTTGGGTGATACCCTTATATATTTAGCAGCTGTCCTTTTACCTACACCATATGCAATGGTGGCAGCGGCCCTTGGAGCGAGTCTTGCAGATATATTAATGGGTGGAATGATTTGGGTTATACCAACAATAATAATTAAGTCTTTAATGGTGATATTTTTTACTTCTAAAGCAGATAATATAATTTGCAAACGTAATATTATTGCAGTATTTATAGCAGGATTTGTTGGATGCTTTGGGTATTATTTAGCAGGGGCTATTATTTCAGGAAACTTTATTGCTCCACTTGCAACTTTATATTTAGAATTTATACAACCTTTAGTAAGTGGTATAATATTCTTAGTAGCAGGTTATTCTTTAGATAAGATAAAGATTAGAGATAAGATTTCACATGCTTCAGCAAAATAGATATAATTAACAAGAGGTAATCCTATGAAGGTTATGACATTTAATTTAAGAACAGATTTTCCTTTAGATATTAATAATAGGTGGAATAAAAGAAAAGAAATAGTCTATGAAATTATAAATAATAATGATTTTGATATAATTGGAGTGCAAGAGCTAAATAATAAAATGTTTAAAGATCTTACTTCTGAAATATCTAATTATAATTTTGTAGGAGTTCCAAGAAGTAAAAGATACTTTATAGAAAGAAATGATATTTTAGTTTCTACAAGGCATAGAATTTTAGAATATAATACTTTTTGGTTATCAGAGAGTCCAGATAAAGTAGGGAGTTCTATTTGGTATTCAGTATTTCCAAGGATTTGTACTACAGCTTTAATAGAATTAGAAGATGGTAATATAATCAGAGTTTATAATACTCATTTAGATTTTTTATTTTCTAAAGCAAGGGAATATGGGCTTAGGAAAATATGTGAATATATAGAAGATAAGCATAAAAAAGATGATTATCCAGCAATACTAATGGGAGATTTTAATGCTAGTCCAAAAAGTAAAGCCATTAAAGAATTTTCAGAAGGTAAGTATAGTGCTAAGAAATTTATAACCGTTCAAGAAAATAAAAAAGATATATATTCTATGTCTACCTTAAGCAAGTTTAAAGGAAAGAAAAAAGGACTTCATATTGATTATATTTTTGTTACAGAAGAATTTAATGTTAGAAAAAGCGAAATAATATATTATAATAAGAGTGGGAAATATCCTTCGGATCATTATCCTATAAGTGCTGAATTAGAAATTATTGAGTGATAGGGGCTGTCGCGTTAGCGGGTAAAAAAATCCGCTGGCGACAGCCCCTTCTTTTTATGGTAAATTGAACTCTAATTAAGTAAAGAACTATCAAACAAATTATATTTAAAGATTTACAAACATTAAATAGTTTGATTGATGAATCATTGGCATCATATGCTGCAAAAGAATTATATGATTTAAGCCCTACAATTGAACAAATAACTAAAGCACCTAATAAAAAACTCTTTTTTTCATATCTATTCTCATCTCATTACATTTTCATAAACCAATCTCCATATATTTGATAATTAGTTACCCCTGAAAAAACCCTCGCATTCCAAACTGATGTATTCAAATCATTTCCATAATATAAATCATTAAGTACTTTTGAACTAAATGAATAATAAGAATATGTGTCTTGTCCAGGACCTATCCATCCTAAATAAGCATGTGATTGCCCATCCCCATCAGACATATTAAATGGATTGTATAAAGATTGATTGTTTGCAGAATAACATGCATCTATAAACGCAAATTTATAGAATCTGGTGTTAGTATAAAGTAGTGGACACATTAAGTCGAACTAAGTAAAATTATATTTAGTTAAGAAAGGATGTATCCATTATGTGGAAGGGCAAAAGATATGACACGAATTTATGAAATAGGAACTTTTTATCCAAATACAACTATTAATGTAAGGGATTATCCAAGTTTACAAGGAAATATAGTTGCAAGCTATACTAATTGAGAAAGTCTTATTTATGATTCATATGTTGTAAATTATGGCTATATTTGGTTAAGTTATATTGCTTCATCTGGATCAAGAAGATACGTAGCATGGAGAGTACAAGGTGGCGAAACTTTTGGTAAAATTGTATAATCTATAATAATAAATTTTATTTATTATTATTATCCTAAAAAGTCGAAGATATAATACTATCTCTTCGACT
>NZ_JBNPON010000014.1:0-53613 GCF_050315195.1 Clostridium sp. SGI.024
TTATTAACAATGTAATTTGGAAGGATTGAATCTTATTTTAAATAAGGTTAAATCCTAAAATTTTACTTTTTAAAATATTAGTACTTATTATTCATAAGATGCTTTTACCTTGAATTATTCCAACTATAATGATAAAGTATAGTGTAGATTAAAAATTGAATTAAAATAATTTTAGTATTGGCATAAAGAAAGGGTAGTTGTATGTACGAATATATAATAGGTAGATATAAAGGGATAAATAAAGATTATATAATTGTTGAAAATAATGGAATAGGATATAAAATATTCACTTCAGGAGCAACTATGTCATCAATGCCTAAAGTAGATGAAGAAGTAATGCTTTATCTTGAACAAATAGTTAGAGAGGATTTCTTAGGTTTATATGGATTTGATACTAAAGAAGAACTTGAAATGTTTAAACTTTTAATTTCTATAAATGGAGTTGGAGCTAAAGCTGCTCTATCCTTGCTTTCTATAAGCAGAATTAATAATCTAAGATATGCAATTATGATGGGAGATGACAAGCATCTATGCAAAGCACCTGGAATAGGTAAAAAAACTGCAGGCAGAATTATTTTAGAGTTAAAAGATAAAATTAAAAAAGAAAATTTAGCAGAAGATATTGAAAGTTTTGGAGATTTTGAAGATATAGTATCTGAAAATGCAAATAATATAGCTGAAGCATTAGGAGCACTTTTAGCATTAGGATATTCTGAAAAAGAAGCAGAATTAGCTTTGAAAAAAGTAGATAAATCTGATAGTTTAGAGAATATTATAAAGAATTGTTTAAAGGTTCTTATGGGTTAGGGGTGAATTAATGGAAAGAATAATAACTCCACAAGAAATTTTTGAAGATGGAAGTATCTTAAGTTTAAGACCTCAAAATTTACAAGAATATATAGGGCAGGATAAGGTTAAAGAAAGATTAAATATATTTATAAAAGCTGCACAAAACAGAAATGAGGCCTTAGACCATGTACTTCTATATGGACCACCTGGACTTGGTAAAACTACTTTAGCTAATATTATTGCCAAGGAAATGAGGGGGGAACTTAAAATTACATCAGGTCCTGCTATAGAACGAGCTGGTGATTTAGCAGCAATTTTAACAACCTTAAAAGACAATGATGTGCTTTTTATAGACGAAATCCATAGACTTAATAGAAATGTTGAAGAAATATTATATCCTGCAATGGAGGATTATGTTTTAGATATAGTTATTGGAAAAGGAGCCGCTGCAAAGTCAATAAGACTTGATTTACCAAAGTTTACTTTAATAGGAGCTACAACAAGGATTGGAATGCTTACTTCTCCGCTTAGAGATAGATTTGGAGTTCTTTGTGATATGCAGTATTATACTGAAGAGCAATTAAAGGAAATTATTATAAGATCTGCATTTGTTTTAAATTGTAATATAACTGAAGAAGGTGCTTACGAACTTGCAAGACGTTCAAGAGGAACACCAAGAATAGCCAATAGATTATTAAAGAGAGTTAGAGATTATGCTGAAGTTTATTCTAATTCAGTAATTAGTTATAAGGAAGCAAGGGCAGCTTTAGAACTATTAGAAGTAGATAGTAAAGGCTTTGATAGAGTTGATAATAAGATTTTAGAAGCAATAATTGATAATTTTAATGGGGGACCTGTTGGAATAGAAACTCTTTCCTACTTTATCGGAGAAGAACTTGGAACTATAGAGGATGTATATGAGCCATATTTATTACAAACTGGATTTATAGTTAGAACATCCAGAGGGAGAGTAGCTACAGACAAGGCTTATGAACATTTAGGAAGAAATAAGAATAAAAGAAAAACTACAGGGGAACAACAAAAATTATTTTAATAAATATACAATAAAAGATAAGGAGATAATACAATGAAGGTTAGTGATTTTGATTTTGACTTACCAGAAGAATTAATAGCACAACATCCCTTAGAAAAAAGAGATGCTTCAAAATTAATGGTTTTAGATAAAAATACAGGGAGTATAGAACATAAATCTTTTCATGATGTAGTAGAATATTTAAATACAGGAGATACTTTAGTATTAAATAATACAAGAGTAATGCCGGCTAGATTAATAGGAGAAAAAGAAGAAACTGGTGGGAAAATTGAATTTTTACTTCTAAAAAGAGTAGAAGGAGATAAATGGGAATGTTTAGCTAAGCCTGGTAAGAGAGCTAAGATAGGTCAAACTTTTACCTTCGGTGAAGGGAAATTAAAATGTAAAGTTGTTGATATTATAGAAGAAGGTAATAGAATTATTGAGTTTTTATATGATGGTATATTTGAACAAGTATTAGATGAGCTTGGAGAAATGCCACTGCCACCATATATAACAGAAAAACTTGATGATAAGGAAAGGTATCAAACAGTATATTCAAAAGAAAAAGGATCAGCAGCAGCCCCAACAGCAGGATTACATTTTACAAAGGAATTATTAGCAGAAATAAAGGCTAAAGGAGTTAATATTGCTTATTTGACTCTTCATGTAGGTCTTGGTACTTTTAGACCAGTTAAAGTTGATGATATAAATGAACATATAATGCATTCAGAGTTTTATCATTTAGATAAAGAAAATGCAGACTTAATTAATGAAACAAAGAGAAGAGGAAATAAGGTTATAGCTGTAGGAACTACATCTACAAGAACTTTGGAAACAATAGGTGATGAAAATGGCTTTGTAAGTGAACAAAGTGGCTGGACTGATATTTTTATTTATCCAGGATATAAATATAAGGTTATAGATGAGCTTATTACAAATTTCCATTTACCAGAATCAACATTAATTATGTTAGTATCTGCTTTAGCAGGTAAGGAAAATGTAATGAGTGCTTATAATACAGCAGTTAAAGAAAAATATAGATTTTTCTCCTTTGGAGATTCAATGCTTATTAAAGAATAACGTAAAATAGGAAGTGAAAAATTGAGTAAAAAAAGATATACTTTACTAAAAAAAGATGGAAATGCTAGAAGAGGAAGATTAGAAACTATTCATGGTACTATTGAGACACCAGTATTTATGAATGTTGGAACTTTAGCAGCAATTAAAGGTGCTGTGTCATCTATGGATTTAAAAGAAATAGGATGTCAAGTTGAATTATCTAATACCTATCATCTTCATTTAAGACCTTCTGATAAAGTTGTAGCTAATCTTGGTGGATTACATAAGTTTATGAACTGGGATAGACCTATATTAACTGATTCAGGTGGATTCCAAGTATTTTCATTATCAGGAATGAGAAAAATAAAGGAAGAAGGGGTATATTTTTCTTCTCATATAGATGGTAAAAAGATTTTTATGGGACCAGAAGAATCTATGCAAATTCAAAGTAATCTTGCTTCTACTATAGCAATGGCTTTTGATGAATGTATTCCTAATCCATCTACAAGAGAATATGTTGAAAAGTCAGTAGCAAGAACGACAAGATGGCTTGAAAGATGTAAAGTAGAAATAGATAGATTAAATTCATTACCAGAAACTATAAATAAGGAGCAAATGCTATTTGGTATTAATCAAGGTGGTTGTTATGAAGATATAAGAATAGAGCATGCTAAGACTATTACAAAGATGGATTTAGATGGATATGCTATAGGTGGTTTAGCAGTAGGTGAAACCCATGAAGAAATGTATAGAATAATAGATGCAGTTGTACCACATTTACCACAAGATAAGCCAATTTATTTAATGGGAGTTGGTATTCCAAGTAATATATTAGAAGCAGTTGATAGAGGAGTTGACTTCTTTGATTGTGTTCTTCCAGCAAGAAATGGTAGACATGGGCATGTATTCACTAAAGAAGGAAAGATTAATTTAATGAATGCTAAGTTTGAATTAGATACTAGGCCAATAGATGAGGGGTGTCAGTGTCCAACATGTAAAAGCTATACAAGAGCATATATAAGGCATTTATTTAAGGCTAAAGAAATGCTAGCTATGAGACTTTGTGTTTTACATAATCTTTATTTCTACAATAAACTTATGGAAGATATAAGAGCTGCAATAGATGGAGGATACTTTAAGGAGTTTAAGGAACAAAAACTTAAAGAGTGGAATGGAAGAGCCTAAAGTATTAAATATCTGTTAATACAATTGACACTACCACATAAATGTTATATATTTTTTTATATGAAATAATAAAAAAGTTTATATGGAAGGAATGAATAAAATGGAAGCTATATTATCATTAGTAGTACCTTTTGCTTTAATGTTTGCTTTAATGTACTTCTTATTAATATTACCTGAGAAAAAGAGAACAAAAAAATATAATGAAATGGTATCAGCTTTAGAAAAAAATGATGAAATAGTTACAAGAGGCGGAATTTTAGGTAAAATCGTAATAGTTGAAGATGACTATGTAGTTATAGAAACTAGTGCTGAAAGAACTAAACTTAGAATCACAAAAAATGGAATTGCAAGCAAAATAAATAAAGCAGCAGAATAAGAATAATACCCCCTAGTAAGTCATAAAATATTTACTAGGGGGTGAAATTTATGGAATGGATAAATTATTTTAAAAGCGTATTGAGAGGTCTTTTTTGGTCATTTGTAATCATTATTATTATCTCTATAATCTTTTCTTTTATAATGAATAAGATACCAATAGAAGAAAAGGTTTTTAATATTATTTATGTTGTAATTTCATGTTTGGCTTTAGTAGTAGGATCTATAATAGCTGTAAAATCATATGGAAGTAAGGGATGGATTGTTGGGTTAGCTGTAGGTTGTATATTTTACATAGTTCTATATTTAATAGGAATGCTATTTGGAGCAGAAGCAACTTTAACAATATATGATTTTATTAAATTTATTTTATGTCTATTTATAGGACTTTTATCAGGAATGCTTGGAATAAATTTATAAAAATTAATTAAAAAAAGGTAAGGAGATATTCTTCTTACTTTTTACTTTTACATAAATTTTAAAATCGGATATTGTAAAAGTCTACAAACTAAAGAAAAAGTTGTTGATATTACTTAACATAAGTAATATAATTTATATGAAAATGCACTAGAGGGGGAAGAACATGAAAGGGAAAAGCAAAAGTAAGAGCAAAAGTTCAATATTATTTGTGATTTCTGTAGTTGCAATTATATTACTTGCATTTGTTGGGTTCAAAGGAATTAAAATAGCAGGCTGGGAAGTAAAATCATTTAATAATGCAATTACAAAAGGCCTTGATCTTCAAGGTGGAGTTTCCGTTTTAATGGAGATACAAGAAGATGATGTTTCATCTGACGTACGTCAAAGAACTAAACAATTATTAGAACTTAGAGTTAATAAGATAGGTGTTGCTGAAACTGTAGTTACTGAAGAGGGAGAAAAAAGAATAAGAATAGATATCCCTGGAGCTTATGATTCTAATGAAATAGTAGATGGATTAAGTAAAACTGGTAACTTAGAATTCAAAGATGCAGATGGAAATGTAGTCTTGACAGGAAAAGATGTTAAAGATGCCACTGCCATTTTAGATGATACATCAAGACCAGTAGTATCATTAGAATTAAATGCTGATGGTCAGGAAAAGTTTGCTGAAGTAACAGCAAATAATATTGGTAAGACTATTAGTATATATATGGATGATGAGGTAGTTTCATCTCCAGTTGTTCAAAATACAATTACCAATGGTAAAGCAGTAATTAATGGTATGTCATCAATGGACGAAGCAACAAAACTTGCGGGAGTTATAAGTTCAGGTGCACTTCCGGTTTCAATAAAAGCTGTTTCAATTAATAATGTTGGAGCACAATTAGGTTCAGAAGCATTACCTAATGCAGTAAAGGCTGGAGTTATTGGAATAGGAATAATATTCTTATTTGCTATTATTTATTATAGAATACCAGGAATATTTGCAAGTATTGCGTTAACATTATATATTACTTTAGTTTTATTAGTATTTACTGAATTAAAGGTTGCACTAACATTACCAGGTATAGCAGCATTACTACTAACTATTGGTATGGCTGTAGATGCTAATATATTAATTTTTGAAAGAATTAAAGAAGAGTTAAAAAATGGGATATCAGTTAAAAGTGCAGTTAAAGCTGGCTTTGAAAATGCAATGTCATCTATCGTTGACTCAAATTCAACAACATTTATAGCAGCATTAATATTATATTTCATAGGATCTGGATCAGTAAAAGGATTTGCAGTAACTTTAATGATTGGTATTGTATTAAGTTTATTTACAGCTTTAATAGTTACTAAAACTTTAATGAATCTTTCTATTGATATGGGACTATTAAAGAAAAAGTGGCAATTTGGTAATAAAAAAGAAAGAAAACCATTTAATATAGTTCAAAAAACTAAGATTTGGTTTGTATTATCATCCATTTTAATATTAATAGGATTAGGTTTCACAGTATCAAGAGGATTAAATTTCGGAATAGATTTCCAAGGTGGTACAAAGATGGTAGTAAATCTTGGAGAAGGTTTTAATAAGGTAGAAGCAGATGAAATTGTAAAAGCATTAGTACCTGATGCTGTTACTAATGAAGCAGCAGATACTCAATATGAAATAAAAGCAAAAGAGTTAGATAGCTCTAAGGTGTCAGAAGTATTTAAGGCTTTACAAGATAAATATAATTTAGAAGATGACGATTTATTATCTCAAGATGAAATTGGAGCTTCAGTAGGAAAGGAACTTACTAGAAATTCTATAATTGCATTAGTGATAGCTTGTCTAGCTATGCTAGTTTATATTGCAATTAGGTTTAAGATGGATTATGGTATAGCTGCTATAATTGCACTTGTACATGATTTACTTATTACAGTAAGTGTGTTCGCTATTTTTAATATTCCTGTAAATACACCATTTATAGCAGCGATATTAACAATAGTTGGATATTCAATTAATGATACCATAGTAATATTTGATAGAATAAGAGAAAATTCAAAGAATATGAGAAGAGCTTCATCTACGGAAATAGCTAATAAGAGCTTAACTCAAACTATGTCAAGATCTATAAATACAACATTAACAACATTAATTACAATTACAGCTGTTAATATATTTGTGCCTACAGTTAGAGAATTTTCATTCCCATTAATTATAGGAATAGCTGCAGGGGCTTACTCTTCAATATTTATTGCAGCACCAACATGGGTTTTATTAAGAAATAGAGAAGATAAAAAATCAGTTTAATTCCAATAATATAAAAAAATAAACCTCCTATATACTTGGAGGTTCATTTTTTTTTAAGAAAACATTTGTAATATTTACAATTATACATTATAATATATGTGTTTTCTTAAGTTTCATGGAGGAGTTTATAATGCGTAAGTTTTGGGAGAGTATTTATAGTCCAAATTATATTACTGGATATAATCCCTTTATACTTAAAAATATGAGCAAAGCAATAGAGCATATGGTTGAAGCTATAAATAATAGAAAAAAGATAGTTATATATGGCGTTCCAAATGTTGATGGATTGTGTGCAATATCTTCTTTGAATTTAGTTTTAAAGTATTTGAATGCAGACATAGAATATGTAATCTGCGAAGAAGATTCAAATTTAGGAATTACTTCTAAAGAAATAATTAATAATGTTAGTTTTTTAGGAGGACAACTTTTAATTACTTTAGGATTAGACTTGAAGTCAGATGAAGAAGAAAAGCTTTGTAGGGATCTTGGGATAGATTTGATAGTATTGGAAAATAAAGAAGTTAGTAATGGAAGAAATTATATATACATAAATCCAAGTCAAAAGGGATGTAATTACAGATATAAGAATTTATCTATCAGTGGAATTACTTTTAAATTAATGCAAGCAATTGCAATATATTATAATATAAAAAGTATAAATAAATATTTAGATTTAATTCTTATTGGAGAACAGTGGGCTGAAGTTCCTTTAAAGGGAGAAAATGGTGTTATCTTAAAGGAAGGAAGAAAGTTCTTGATAAATACAAATAACTACGGTTTAAGAGCGATAATGAATTATTATAATATCATTGAAATGGATGATGAATGCATATTAAAGATTATTAAGCTTATTACACCAACTATAAATGCTGTTACTATGATGGATAACGCACGCATTATTATAGAGTTATTAACAACGAATAAAAAAGATAGAGCAGAACAAATAACAAAATATTTAAATAAGTCCAAAATGACTATATAATTTTTAAATGATTACTTTGAAATAATATTATTTATAGTATTTTTTTCTGAAGTGCTTATAATAATTATATAGTTTATAATTTTTAGTGATGGAGGAGTTATCATGGATCTAAAGGAAAAAATAAGAGTAATTGAAAATTTTCCAAAGGAAGGAATTAGTTTTAAAGACATTACCACAGTTATTGGTGATGGAGAAGCCTTAAAGTACTCAATAGATAAAATTGTAGAACACTTAAAGGATAAAAAAATAGATTTAATAGTTGGGCCAGAGGCTAGAGGATTCATTTATGGAGTTCCAGTTGCTTATGCAATGGGAATAGGATTCATTCCTGTTAGAAAACCAGGAAAACTACCAGGTGAAACAATATCAATAACTTATGACTTAGAATATGGTAGCGATACATTACAAATTCACAAAGATTCTATTAAAAAAGGACAGAGAGTAGCTATAGTTGATGATTTATTGGCTACTGGAGGAACAATAGAGGCTGTTGCAAAACTTGTAGAGTTAGCAGGTGGAGAAGTAGTTTGCCTAGATTTTGCTATTGAACTTACAGGACTTAATGGGAGAGATAAACTAAAGGAATATGAAGTTATGTCTTTAGTTGATTATGAGTTCTAATTTTGTTGAAATAAATAGACAAATATTATATAATAATAGAAAATGGCTGGTTGTTAAAACCAGCCAATTATTTTAGACTAAATCAAAGGAGATTATCCATATGTATGAAAGCCTATTGCAGAAAATTAAGGAAAATTGTAATAATGTTGATATAAATATAGTTAAAAAAGCATATGATTTAGCTTGTGATGCTCATAAGAGTCAGAAAAGGGAATCAGGGGAGCCTTATGTAACTCACCCTATTGATGTGGCTATAATTTTAGCTGAAATGGGTATGGATACAAGTACTATTGTTGCTGGCCTTCTACATGATGTAATAGAAGATACAGAATATACTTACGAAGATATAAAAAATATATTTAATGAAGAAATTGCAGATTTAGTTCAAGGAGTAACTAAGCTTGGTAAAATAGAGTATAAGACAAAAGAAGAACAACAAGCTGATAATGTTAGGAAAATGCTTCTTGCAATGGCAAAAGATATTAGAGTAATAATTATAAAGCTTGCAGATAGACTTCATAATTTAAGAACATTAAAGTTCATGCCAAAGGAAAAACAAAAACAAAAAGCTAAAGAAACATTAGATATCTATGCTCCTTTAGCTCATAGATTAGGTATTTCTAAAATAAAATGGGAACTTGAAGATCTATCTTTTAGATATTTACATGAAGAAGAGTATTATGATTTAGTTAAAGAAATAGCTGAAAAAAGAGTAGAAAGAGAAACATATATATCAGAAATAAAAAAAGATTTATATAAAAAACTTGAAGATTCTGATATAGATTGTGATATAGATGGTAGACCAAAACATTTTTATAGTATTTATAAAAAAATGGTTAATAAAAACAAAAGCATTGAGCAGATTTTTGACTTAACAGCAATTAGAATACTAGTTAATACAGTAAAGGATTGTTACGGAGTACTAGGAATAGTTCATACAATTTATAAGCCTATTCCAGGAAGGTTTAAGGATTATATAGCTATGCCTAAGCCTAATATGTATCAGTCTCTTCATACTACTGTTATAGGTCCTCAAGGAAAAACTTTTGAAATTCAAATAAGAACTTTTGAAATGCATAGAACAGCTGAGTATGGTATAGCAGCCCATTGGAAGTATAAAGAAGGTGACACCCAAGAGGAGAAAGAAAATGCTTTTGAAAGTAAATTAGCATGGCTAAGAGATATGCTAGAGTGGCAAAAAGAGACTTCTGATGCTGAAGAGTTTATAGAAGGATTTAAGATAGATTTATTTACTGATGAAATATTTGTATTTACACCAAAGGGAGTAGTAATTAATTTACCAAGCAAGGCAACACCAATTGACTTTGCTTATAGAATTCATACTGATATAGGTAATAGGTGTGTTGGGGCTAAAGTAAATGGAAAAATAGTTCCACTTGATTATAATTTGAAAACAGGTGAAATAGTAGAGGTATTAACATCTAACAATGCAAAAGGACCTAATATTGATTGGCTAAACATTGCAAAGAGTAATCAGGCAAAAAGTAAAATAAGACAATGGTTTAAGAAAATAAAAAAAGAAGAAAATATAGATAAAGGAAAAGAAGCTTTTGAAAAGGAACTTAAGAAACAAGGCGTTATATATTCGGATATAGCAAAAGGTGATGCATATGAAAAAGCAGTTAAAAGATATAATATTCATAATATGGAAGATTTATATGCTGCAATAGGTATAGGACAAATATCAGCTTCATCATATATATCTAAGCTTAAAGAAGAAAATAATGTTGAAAAACATACTTCGGAAAGTATAAATAAAACTATTGATGAGCATATAAATAAGTCAGATAAAAATACTTCTAAATCTAAATCATCAAATTCCTATGGGGTTACTGTAAAAGGTGTTACTAATTTAATGATTAGATTTGCTAGATGTTGTAATCCAGTTCCTGGAGATGATATACAAGGGTATATTACAAAAGGAAGGGGAGTATCTATTCATAGAAGTGATTGTAGTAATTTAAAATCTTTAATTAACTTTGATTCAAGCAAAGTAGTAGAAGTTTCTTGGGGATCATCTAAAGGAGCTGCCTATGTGGCAGAAATACAAGTAAGAGCTGAAGATAGAATTGGAATATTATCAGATATTATGACAATAATAACTGAAGCTAAGCTTATGTTAAATGCTTTAAATGCTAAATCATCTAAAGGAAATATAGCAATGATAAATATAAAAGTAAAAATAGATTCCATTGAACAATTAAAAGAGCTTATGAGAAAAATAAGAAGGCTTAAGGGTGTAATGGATGTATATAGAATGAATAATTAGTGAGGATTAATAATGCGTGTTGTAGTTCAAAGAGTAACTTCATCTAAAGTCATTGTAAATGATAATGTTATAGGCTCAATTAATAAGGGGTTTAACTTATTGATTGGCTTTTCAAAAGAAGATACTGAAGAAGATTTATTATATTTAAAAGATAAAATTATCAATTTAAGAATATTTGAAGATGAAAATGATAAAATGAATCTTTCTTTATTAGATGTTAAAGGTGATATATTAGCGATATCTCAATTTACCTTGTATGGGGATTGCAGAAAAGGAAGAAGACCTAATTTTATGGAAGCAGAAGGTGGAGATAAAGCTAAAGCTTTATATGAAAGATTTATTGAATTATTAAAAGAAACTAATTTAAAGATTGAAACTGGAGAATTTGGAGCTCATATGAAAGTAGACATTCAAAATGATGGACCAGTAACAATAATTTTAGATAGTAAAAAGAATTTTTAGTTAGGAGGGAAGAAAATGATAGTAAAAACGTATCCTCTTGGATCACTACAAACTAATTGTTATATAGCAATAGATGAAGATACCAATAAAGCCGCTATTATAGATCCAGGAGCACAAGCAAATTATCTTATTAAAGAAATTGAAGCTTTAGGAATTAATATAGATGTAATACTTTTAACTCATTGTCATTTTGATCATGATGGGGCAGTTACAGAGCTTAAAGATAAATATAAAGTAGATGTATATTTAAATGAAGCTGAAGAAGAATACATGAATATAGATACTACTGGTATATTTGGTAAGTTACCGAAGTTCTATAAATATTTTAATGAAGGACAAGAAATAAAAGTTGGAAATTTAACTTTTAAGACTATTTTTACACCAGGGCATACAAAAGGTGGCACATGCTTTTTAGTAGAAGATAATGTGTTTACAGGAGATACACTATTTAATAGCTCTATAGGAAGAACAGACTTTTTAGGTGGAAGTTATAATGAACTAATTAATAGTATAGAAACTAAGCTTATGACACTTGATAACAATGTTAATGTATATCCAGGACATGGACCTAAATCTACTATTATTCATGAAAGGATGAAAAATCCATTCTTAGTATAAGAGGAGAATAAATGGAAGTAATAATTAAATTAAACAATTTAAAATACAGATATGATGTATATCAAATGTTTAATATATATTATCCTTTATATGAAATTAAGTTTGAAGATAAAGGAGATTATATTATAGATATAGAAGAAGATAAAGTTTCATTTTCATATAAGAAACTTTATAAGGAAGCTTTATTAGGAGAAAATATTAAAGAAGCTTTAAAAAAATTAATCTTTTCTTCTCTTAAAGAAATAACTGGAGATTATTATCCCTGGGGAATACTAGTTGGAATTAGACCTTCTAAAATTGCTTTAAAGTATTTAGAAGAAGGTAAAAGTGAAGATGAAATTATAGAATTATTTAGAAATAAACATTTAGCTTCAGAAGAAAAGGCTAGACTTTGTATTGAAGTAGCTAAAAAAGAAAAAAAATTAGTAAACAAAGACGAAAAAAATATTGCTATTTATATAGGAATGGCTTTTTGTCCAACTAGATGTTTTTATTGTTCATTTACAGCAAACCCAATAAGGGGAAATAAGAAGCTAGTAAATCCTTATTTAGAAGCATTAACATATGAAATTAGAGAAATGAAGAAATATGTTGATGAAAGAGGACTAAAAATAGAAAGTGTATATTTTGGAGGAGGAACTCCTACAGCGGTAAATAACGAAGAATTTGAAGAAATAATGAAAGAAATATATAATGCTTTTGTTGAAAATAGAAATTTAATTGAGTTTACTGTTGAATGTGGAAGACCTGATAGCATTACATTAGAAAAATTACAAACAATGAAAAAATATAATACTACTAGAATTAGTATTAATCCTCAAACTATGAATGATAATACATTAAAAATGATAGGTAGAGGGCATTCTTCTCAAGATGTAATAGAGAAATTTAATTTAGCAAGAGAATTAGGCTTTAATGATATAAATATGGATATGATAATAGGGCTTCCTGGTGAAGGCATAAAGGAAGCTAAATATACTGCTGAAGAAATATTAAAGCTAAGACCAGATAGCTTAACGGTCCATGGCTTATCATTAAAAAGAGCTTCTATTCTTTATGAGAATTTTATTCTGAAAAAAGGAATACAAATAAAGAATCAAGAAGAACTTTCTTCAATGTATGAAATGAGTAGAATATTAGCAAAGGATTTAGATATACAGCCATATTATATGTATAGACAAAAAAATATGGTTGGAAATATGGAGAATTTGGGATATTCTAAAGTAGGAAAAGAATGTTTGTATAATATTCAAATGATAGAAGATAAGCAAACTATAATTGCATTAGGAGCTGATGCAGTTTCTAAAGTTGTCTTTTTAGAAGAAAATAGAATAGAGAGATTTGGAAATGTAAAAGACATCAGAGAATACACTAGTAGAATTAAGGAAATGGTAGAGGGAAAAAGAAAACTTTTAGATACACTTTACCTTAAATAGGAGGAGATATTATGGAAATCCAAGCACCTAAGGGTACGAAGGATATGCTACCTCAAGATGCTTATAAATGGCATTATGTAGAGGGCGTATTAAGAGAAGTTTCAAAATCATTCGGAGTAAGAGAAATAAGAACACCTATATTTGAACATACAGAATTGTTTTTAAGAGGAGTTGGAGAAACTACTGATATAGTGCAAAAGGAAATGTATACTTTTAATGACAAAGGTGATAGAAGTATAACATTAAAACCAGAAGGTACAGCACCAACTGTTAGGGCTTTTATTGAAAATAGGTTATTTAACGAAGCTCAACCAACAAAATTATATTATATTATTCCTTGTTTTAGATATGAAAATGTTCAAAAGGGAAGGCTTAGACAATTTCACCAATATGGAGTAGAAGTTTTTGGCTCTAAAGAGCCATCTATGGATGCAGAAGTTATTTCTTTAGCAATGGAAGCTTTAAAAAAATTAGGCTTAAAAAGCTTAAGTTTAAATATAAATAATTTAGGTTGTCCAAATTGTAGACCTAAATATAATGAAGCTCTAAAGAAGTATCTAGAAGAAAATTATGATAATCTATGTAATGTGTGTAAAACTAGATTTGAAAAGAATCCAATGAGAATTTTAGATTGCAAAGAAAGAAATTGTAAGGAAATTACTAAAAATGCACCAATTATTTTAGATTATATATGTGATGAATGTGATTCACATTTTACTGAAGTAAAAAGATATTTAGATGCTTTAAATATTAAATACAATATTGATCCAGGTATAGTTAGAGGCTTAGATTACTACACTAAGACTATTTTTGAAATATTAAATGACGATTTCACAGTTTGTGGTGGTGGTAGATACGATAAGCTAATTGAAGAAATTGGTGGACCAGAAATGCCAGCTGTAGGTTTTGGATTGGGTTTAGAAAGGCTTATAATGACTTTAGAGAAGGAAGGAATAGAAATTCCAAAGGAAGATGTTATTGAGCTTTATATAGGAGCTAGAGGAGAAGGTGCAAGAACTGAAGCTTTTGTTTTAGCAAATAAATTAAGAAGCATTGGTGTAAAAACAGAAGTAAACCATATGGGAAGAAGCATAAAAGCTGAAATGAAATATGCAAATAAAATAGGTGCAGTCTTTACAACTATTATAGGTGATGACGAGCTTCAAAATAAGACTTTAAAGCTTAAGAGAATGAGTGATGGAGAGCAATTTGAAGTTAGTTTAGACAATATAGAAGAAATAGCAAAGGTTATAAAATAGTTAGGAGGAAGAAATAATGGGTGAAGCTTTAAGTGGATTAAAGAGAAGCCTAATGTGTGGAGAAGTTAGAGAAAGTAATGTTTCTCAAAAAATCACATTAATGGGTTGGGTACAAAGAAATAGAAAATTAGGAGGTCTACAATTTATAGACCTAAGAGATAGAACAGGTATTATGCAAATAGTATTTGGTGAAGAGATAAATGCAGAAGCTTTTGAAAAAGCTAAAGATGTAAGACCTGAATATTGTATTGCAGTAACAGGAGAAGTTGTATTAAGAGAAGCTCCAAATCATAATATGCCAACTGGATTAGTTGAACTTAAATGTGAAAGTTTAAAAGTTCTTTCAGAATCAGAAACTCCTCCAATTTATATAAAAGAAGGATTAGATGCTGCAGAAAATATAAGATTAAAATATAGATACTTAGATCTTAGAAGACCAGATATGCAAAGAATATTTATGATTAGAAGTAAAATATCTAAAGCAGTACGTGATTATTTAGATGCAAATAACTTCTTAGAAGTAGAGACTCCTATATTAACTAAGAGTACTCCAGAGGGAGCTAGAGACTATCTTGTACCTTCAAGAAATTATCCAGGAATGTTTTATGCGCTTCCTCAATCACCACAAATATTTAAGCAATTATTAATGGTGTCAGGATTTGATAGATATTACCAAATAGCAAAATGTTTCAGAGATGAAGATTTAAGAGCAAATAGACAGCCTGAATTTACTCAAATAGATTTAGAAATGAGTTTTGTTGAACAAGAAGATGTAATAAAGATGAATGAAGGTTTAATTGCTCACGTATTTAAAGAAGTTGCTGGTGTTGATGTTAAGCTTCCTATAAAGAGAATGACATTTAAAGATGCAATGGAAAAGTACGGATCAGATAAGCCTGATTTAAGATTTGGAATGGAAATAACTAATATTACAGAAGACGTTAAGGATATGGATTTTGTAGTATTTAAGTCAGCAATTGAAGCTGGTGGTTCTGTAAGAGCTCTTTGCTTAAAGGGTGGGGCAGACCTTGGAAGAAAGCCAATAGACAAATTAGGTGAGTTTGTTAAAACCTACAAAGCTAAGGGGCTTGCATGGATTCAAATAAAAGAAGATGGAATTAAATCATCAATTGCTAAATTCTTAACTGATGATGTAACAAATTCAATAATTAAAACTATGAATGCAGAAGTTGGAGATGCTATATTTATAGTTGCTGATAAAAACTCAGTAGTATTCCAAAGCTTAGGTGCATTAAGATTAGAATTAGCTAAGCAATTTGACTTAATTAAAGATAAAAATGAATTTAACTTTACATGGATAACAGAATTCCCTCTATTTGAATATAGTGAAGAGGATGGAAGATATTATGCTGCTCACCATCCATTTACATCACCAATGGACGAGGATTTAGATATGATAGAAAGTAATCCTGGAGAAGTTAGATCAAAGGCTTATGATTTAGTATTAAATGGAGAAGAGTTAGGCGGAGGATCAATAAGAATTCATGATTCTAAGTTACAACAAAGAATGTTTAAAGCTTTAGGCTTTACTGAAGAATCAGCACAAGAGAGATTTGGATTCTTAATAGATGCCTTTAAGTTTGGACCACCACCACATGGAGGTTTAGCTTTCGGTTTAGATAGAATGGTAATGTTCTTAGCTGGAACAGAAAATATCAAGGATGTTATAGCATTCCCTAAAAACCAAAATGCATATTGCTATTTAAGTGAAGCACCTAATATAGTAGACGAAAAGCAACTTGATGATTTAGGAATATCAATAAATAAAAAAGAAGAGCAATAGTGAAAAGTTAATAAGTAAAAAAATAGTTTAGGAAGTAATTTGTTTCAAATTTCAAATAAAAAGAGGTAGTTTTAATAATTAAAACTACTTCTTTTTTTGTAAAATAATTTAGTGAAATATTGACAGTAGTGTATATAAGTATTAATATATGTATATAGATAGTATATACACTTAGTACACACTTGGAGGTGATAAGGTGAATATAATAATTAGTAATTCTTCACAAGTACCATTATATGAACAAATAGAAAGTCAAATAAAAAATCAAATAGTAAATATGATGCTAAAGCCAGGAGAACCATTGCCATCAATAAGGACTTTGGCCAAGGAATTAAAGGTTAGTATTATTACTACAAAAAGAGCTTATGAAGAGCTTGAAAAGGAAGGCTTTATAAAAACAGTAGTTGGGAAAGGAACCTTTGTAGCTGAAGCAAATAATGAGAGGCTAAGAGAAGTTGCAATGTATGAAATAGAAAATAAACTAGAAGAAGCAATCATATCTGCTAAAGCAATAGGTTTAACTTTAGAGGAAACTTTAGATATAATAAGAAGTTTGTTTGAGGAGGTATAATAATGGAAGCAATTGAGATAAGGGGATTAGAGAAGAAATATGATTCTTTTAAATTAGATTTAAAAGAGTTAATTGTTAAGAAAGGATATATTACCGGTTTTATTGGTCCGAATGGATCAGGAAAGACCACTACAATTAAATCTATTATGAATATGGTTAAAGCCGATTCAGGAGAAATTTTAGTTCTTGGAGAGAACATTACTAATGACGTAAATATTAAAGAAGAAGTGTCCTTTGTTGGAGATACCTGTGGATTTTTAGAAGAAGCAAAGGTTAAAAGCATAAAAAAATCTATTTCTAGATTTTATAAAAATTGGGATGAGGATTTGTATAATAAATTAATTAATAAATTTAATATTGATGAATCCTCAATTTATGGTAAGTTGTCCAAGGGAAAAAAGAAACAATTTGAATTAACTATAGCTTTGTCTAGAAAGCCAAAAGTATTAATTATGGATGAGCCTACAGCAAATCTAGATCCTATAGTTAGAAATGAATTTTTAGAAGTTTTACAAGAGCAAATGGAAAATGAGGATAACACTATTTTTTATTCAACACATATAACTAGTGATTTAGAAAAATGTGCTGATTATATTATTTTCATTTATAAAGGTAAAATTATTTTAGAGGGAGAGAAGGATCTAATATTAGAAAATCACTCTATTATAAAAGGTAAAAGAGAATTATTAGATATAGATACAGAAAAATACTTTATATCAATAAAAACAACTGGATATAATTTTGAAGGCCTTACTGCTAATAGAACAAAAGCCTTTGAAGCCTTTGGAAATGAAGTAATATATGAAAAACCTACATTAGAAGATATAATGCTTTATTATACAGGGAGGGAATAAGATGAGAAGAATTATAAATTTAATATTATTGCAGTTTCAAACTGTATTTGCTTTAAAAAAATATATGTTATTAATTATTGCTTTAGCAGCTTTTATGGCCTTTATTCAGCCAGATATGCTTCCTTTTGCTGGTGCCTTATTTATTATGGCTACTTGCTATAATACAGCATTTTATGAAGAAAAAAGTAAGATAAATTATTTAATATATTCCTTACCAGTAAAAAGTAGTGAATATATTTTATCTAAATATATATTTGTAGCTATAAATACTTTTATATCAATGGCTATTTCTTCAATTATATATATGTGTATGGTTCACTTTAATAAAATAGATGTGAGCACTGAGATTCCATTATGGGCATTTATGCTTGTATTATTAGGTATTGGAATATTTATGATGAGTATATTAACTCCATTAGAGATACTACTTGGTTTTGAAAAAGCAAGAATAGCATTAGTATTTTTAACTATTTTACCAATAGTGTTTTCTACTAATATTGTGAGTGTTTTACCTACAATTAACTTAAATAATAATATATATAAAGTTTTAATTGGACTTTGCGTAATAACATTAGTTTTAGCATCATACTTTATTACATCAAATATGTATGCAAAAAAAGATGTATAAGTATTATCAAAAAGTATATATAGTAATTTAATAATAAACATAGATATATAGCATAGTGGATTATTTTAGATAAGCACTATGCTATATATCTATTTATTTATAGAAAAAAATAAAATTTGTAATATTAATATTAGTGGAATACCTATTGTGAATTTTAAATGCTTAGTTTTATGGCGAAAAGTGTACATACCTATAAGAGTACCTATACTTCCACCCATTATAGATACTAAAAACAAAGTAGACTCCTTTATCCTCCATTTATGCTTTATAGCTTTTTGCTTATCTATATAAATAATAATAAAAGAAATAATATTAATTAATAATAAATAATAGAATAATATATTTTCCATAATAATCTCCTTAGTAGTTTTATAAAATAATTATATAACGGATTAATTGTTATAGGAATAAAAAATTATTTTATTGAATCTTAAGCAATTACTTTAATAATATGCTTTTAACAAAGAAGTAATAAATAATCATTGAATTATATAAATTATAAAATCATGATATAAAAAAATATATATACATCATCAAAAGTTTAATATACAAAAATTATTATATTAATTTAAATATAATAGGTATAAAAAAATAAAAAAAATGATAAATTTTTGTTCTTATTTTCTAATTTATATGATATATTGAACATAGAAATTAGATATTATATTATTACATTAAGATGAGGTGGAATGATGAAGAAAAATGAGTATGGCTTATTTACGGCCATAGGTATGATTGTTGGAATTGTAATTGGATCAGGTATATTTTTCAAAAGTGATAATATACTTATTGCTACTAATGGTAGCATTAGTTTAGGAGTAATAGTTTTCTGTATAGCTGCATTAGGAATTATTTTTGGAAGCTTAACTATTTCAGAACTTGCATCTAGGGAGTCAAAGGCTGGGGGAATAATATCTTATGCAGAATATTCATATAATGAATCTATTGCATGTGCGTTTGGATGGTTTCATGCATTTTTATATTATCCTACATTAATTGCTGTTGTAGCATGGGTATCTGGAATATATATATGTATGTTATTTGGTATCCAAGGTGGACTAGCTCTTCAAACACTAATTGGCTTTATAATAATGGTATTTTTATATGTATTAAATTTATTATCAGCTAAATTAGGAGGCTATTTTCAAAATGCATCAACTGTTATTAAAGTTATTCCATTAATATTAATTGCAATTGTTGGAGTGTTTTTTGGAAATCCTACTTATATTGATGCTGGAGAAGTTATTCATATGAAATCTGCATCTTGGATAGCAGCTATTGCGCCAATAGCTTTTTCATTTGATGGATGGATAATTGCAACATCCATAGGACATGAGATAAAAGATTCTAAGAAGAACTTACCAAAAGCATTAATAATGGCACCTTTATTTATACTGTTACTATATGTACTTTATTTTGTTGGAATAAGTATTTATGTTGGTCCAGAAAAGATAATGGCATTAGGTGATGCCCATGTAGATTTAGCTGCTAATATGATATTTGGACATTGGGGAGCTAAAATTATTTTAACCTTTGTTGTAATATCTATTTTAGGAACAGTAAATGGTTTAATAATGGGGCATATTAGAATACCATATGCTCTTGCAATAAGAGATATGTTTCCTAATTCAAAAAGAATAAAGAAAGTAAATAAACATATAGAAATGCCAATATATTCAGCTGTAGTTGCTTTTATTATTTCTATAGTTTGTTTAGTTATACATTATATAACTCAAAAGTATAACTTATTACCAAATGGAGATATTTCAGAGATATCAATAACTGTTAATTACTTGTTGTATATACTATTATATTATAAAGTATTAAAAATGGGGGTTACAGGAGAAGTTAAAGGTTTATTTAGAGGTAAGATAAATCCAATATTAGCAACTTTAGGATCTCTTATAATCTTATTTGGTAGTTTATCAAATCCATTATTTTTTATTTACTTATTAATTTGTGGATTATTACTTTTTGGTGCAATTTTATTTTGGAAGTTGAGAAAAAAGTAGAAAAAAACACTAATATATTTATTTAATAAATAATTTATCGAGTTTAGAAAAAATTTAGAAGAAAAAATATATATAAAATTATTCCCAATATATTCCAAATAGTTTATAATATTATTTAAACTAGTAAAGAAACTGGTTATATCTAATATTAGAATATTTAATTAGGAGGAATTAAATTTGAAGGGAATAATTTTATATTTTAGTGGAACTGGAAATACTAAGTTTATAGCAAATAAAATTTGCGAAGAGTTTAATAAAAATGGTTGTGAAATAGATATTTATTCTATAGAAGAGAAAATAGAATTAAAAAATTTATCCTATGATTATTTAATTTTAGGGTTTCCTAAATATTTTGAATATATTCCTAAAATTTTTATTGAATACTTAGAAGATAATTTATATGCTTCTCCTAAAGAAATTAAAACAATGATTTTTTCAACAGGTAAGGATAAGGCTAAAATTTATTATAATGAACTTGAAAAGAAATTGCTAAAGAAAAATTATAAAGTTATTGTAACTAAAAACTTTCAAATGCCAGATAGCTATACTTTAGCTAAAGGATATAAGAAAAATACACCTAAGGACCTTAGAGAAATCCTTGATAGTTCCTTGTCAGAGATTAAGAGTGTTGTTGTAAATTTTTTAACAGAGAATTATATGAAAGAAGATATAAATGAATTTTCAGCAGCTTTATATAAAACTATAAATAAATTAAAGACAAAAGATTTATATAAAAACTCCATTAGATTTTCAGTAAATTTAAATTGTGATAAATGTAATTTATGTGTAAATATTTGTCCAACGGAAAATATAGAGAATATTGGTGGCGAAATTATGTTTAGGGATAATTGTATAATGTGCTGCAGATGTGTAAATGCATGTCATAAAAATTCAATAATGTATAATGAAAAAGAACATACTCAATACAAAGAAAATATAGATTTAGTAGTTGGTTAATAAGAATAAAAACTCTATAAATTATAGCTTAAACTAGAAGGCTTAAGGCCTTCTTTTTATATTTATATAATAAATTTTATGATATTATTAAGAATATAAAAATAAAATGAGGAGAAAAGGCGAGATGAGAAGTATTTTTAATAATATGATTAAAGTTATTTATGGAATATTTATAGCTATTCTTACAATAGGAATATCTACAATTATGGCTTTAAACTCACAATTTATTTATCATTATTCAATAAATAAATATAGTTTAGATAAGCTTGGGAATATTTCTAAAGAAATGCTAATAAAAGATTTCAATACTTTAATTAAATATTTACAAAATCCATTTATAGAAAAATTAAAGTTTAATAATTTCCCTATGAGCATAAATGGAGAATTTCATTTTTATGAAGTAAAGAGGATATTTTTATTTATTTATGGTATTACAATTTTTATAGCCTTATTATTTATTGTATTATTTATTGTAAATAGAATTATAGGTAAAAAAATATATTTTTATAAAATATTAAATTATGGAGCAAATACATTAATATTTATAATAATTTCTTTTTTATCTGCTATATTTATTGATTTCTCTAAGGCATTTGTTGTATTTCATAAAATTTTCTTTAATAATGATTATTGGATTTTTGATGAAAGAACTGATCCTATAATTAAGGTCTTACCTGAAGAAGTTTTTATGCTGTATTCTATAGTTATTATAGTATTAGTCATATTTAGTATTATATTGTACAAGTTATATTATTACTATAGTAAGAATAAACTTAAGAATTAAATCTAAATAAAAAAGTATGTTATTTATAATTGATAACATACTTTTTATTTTTAATTTTGAAATATTATAAAGCTAATTTAAAAATTTCAAAGGCTTCTTTAGCTCTTATTTCAATAAAGTTACCTACATGGTCACAGTGAGCAACAAGTTTTTTAGACATTTCTTCTATACGATCATCATTAATATTAACATGACTTAATCTTGTAGGTAATTCAATTCTAGTAAAGAAATTTTCTAAAGCTTCAATACCTTTTAGGGCAGTTTCTTCAAGATTATTAAAATTAATTTCTATATTGAAAACTCTATTTGAAAATTGAGCAAATCTGTTTAAATCATGTTTATAAACATATTTCATCCAAGCTGGGAATATTATTGAAAGGCCAGCTCCATGAGCTATATCATAAATACCACTTAATTCATGCTCTATATCATGAGTAGCCCAATCACCAACTCTTCCCATGCTTAAAGAATCATTATGCGCTATCATTCCAGATAACATTATTTCTGCTCTAGCATTATAATCATTAGGATTTACATTTAATCTTAAGGCATTTTCCATAATGGTTTTTAAAGTTGCTTCACATAATCTATCAGTTAAATCTACATTCTTTTCATTAGTAAAGTATCTTTCAAGTATATGAGCTATCATATCTGCTATTCCGCATGAGGTTTGGTATTTAGGTAGAGTAAAAGTAAGTTCTGGATTTAAAATTGAAAATACAGGTCTTAAACTTTGATGGCCACAACTTCTTTTATACCATCCATCTTCATTTGTTATAACACAACCAGGGCTTGTTTCACTTCCAGCAGCAGGAATTGTTAATATAGTTGCAAGTTTTAAGCAAGTATGTTTAATTGGAGTACCTATAAATAAGTCCCATACATCTCCATCATAGTTTACTCCAGCAGCTATAGCCTTAGATGAGTCTATAACACTACCACCACCAACTGCAAGTATGAAATCAATATTATGTTTTCTACAAAGTTCAATTCCTTCTCTAACTAAAGATACTCTTGGATTTGGTTTAACTCCTGAAAGCTCAACGATTTCAATATTTGCTTCTTTTAGAGAAGATACAACTTTATCATATAAACCACTTGCTTTTATGCTACCTCCACCATAATGAAGTAAAACCTTATTAGTATACTTTTTTATTTCACTTCCAACTTTTTCTTCAGTATTTTTACCGAAAATAATTTCAGTTCCATTTTTATAATTAAAATTTCTCATAACTCCTCCTTAAATATAAATATATATTTTAATAATACTCTAAATATTGGAATTATTCAAATTATAGTTATAGGTAATTACTTCATAAGCTTCTTTAAAAGAGATAACTTATTTTTATATGGTGCGAATCTAAATGGAAGCTCTAAGAAGGTTCCTCTTTTTATAACAGACTTACTATGAGAAAAAGTATCAAAACTTGCTTTTCCATGATAGTCTCCAACACCACTTAAACCAACGCCACCAAAAGGAAGGTTTGGTGAAGCAACGTGGATTATAGTATCATTAATTGTAGCACCTCCAGAAGATACGTTAGACAATACTTTATCTATTGTATTGTTATTTTCTGAAAAATAATATAATGCTAAAGGTTTTTCTTTAGAGTTAACATAATTAATAGCATCATCAATAGTTAAATATTCAATAACAGGTAAAATAGGTCCGAAAATTTCATCTTCCATAATATTTGAATCACTTTTTATATTAGTTAAAATAGTTGGTTCCATATATAAATCTTCATAATCAAAGTCACCACCATAATAGATTTCACCATCACTTAAATAGCCTTTAATTCTATCTAGGGAAGTTTTATTTATTAATCTAGGAAAATCAGGGCTAGATTTAATATTAGATCCAAATTGCTTAATGATTTCAGATTTTAGCGCCATTAAAAAGTAATCTTTAATGCTTTTTTCAATTAATATATAATCTGGAGCAACACAAGTTTGACCTGCATTTAAAAACTTTCCCCAAACAATACGTTTTGCAGCTAAATCTAGATTTGCTGTTTCATCAACGATACATGGACTTTTTCCTCCTAACTCTAAAGTTACAGGAATTAGATTTTTTGAGGCTTTTTCAGCTATTATTTTTCCAACTCTTATGCTACCTGTAAAAAATATATAATCAAATCTTAAATCTAATAAATAAGAAACAGTTTCTTTTCCACCTAGAGGATTAACTACTTTTATATATTTCTCATGAAAATTTTCATTAATTAGTTTCTCTAAAAGTAGTGCAGTATTAGTACTATTTTCAGAGGGTTTTATTATTGCACAATTTCCTGCTGAAATAGCTCCAATTAATGGAGAAATAATTAGTTGAAAAGGATAATTAAATGGTCCAATTATTAATGTAACACCATAAGGTTCTTTATATATATAACTTTTAGCTGGAAAATGAACTATAGGAGTTCTTTTTTTTTCTTTCTTAGACCAACTTTTTAATTTTTTTATATGGAGATTTAATTCATCATACAATATCCCTATTTCAGTTGCATAAGCTTCAAATTGTGATTTTCTTAAATCTTTGTATAAAGCATCCATAATAAGTTCTTCATTTTCTTTTATTATCATTTTAAGTTTTTTTAGTGTATTAATTCTAAAATCAATATTAATTGTTTCCTTAGAATCAAAAAACTCTTTTTGTTTATTAAATATATTTAAAATTTCTTCCATAATAACCTCCATAATCAAATAAAATTGTAAAAAAAAATATATACATATATATTATACCATTTTTATTAATTAAATTATTAATTTTAAGAATTTAATTAATTGAAAGATACAATGATAAATGATAGAATATATATACCCTATATAGGTATATTAGTATGGAGGAATAAAGATGGACGAAGAGAATGAAAAGTTGAGAAAAGATATAGTCAATAGACTTAGAAGGATTGAAGGACAAGTAAAAGGTATTCAAGGAATGATGGAAAAAAATGTTTGTTGTTCAGATGTATTAGTACAGATTTCAGCCATTAGATCTGCAATTAATAAGGTTGGTGGATTAACAATTGAATATTATGCTAATAATTGTTTAAATATAGAAGAAGGCTCTATGGAACAAGAAAGTTTAAAACAACTTATAAAAACAATTAATACTTTTGTAAAATAAAAAAAATATTATTAAATTAATAATATATTTTAAAAACTATTTACAAATTTATAGTATGATGATATATTTATTTCAACAAAATAAAATTAATAAAGGCAATGAAGAGAACAAGTAGATTTAATGATTCTTCAAAGAGAGCTCTACCTTGGCTGGAAGTAGAGTAAGAAAGTTAATTTGAATAACATCTCTGAGCTGTACTCCGAAAGATAACAACTAGTAGGCAGTAATCAGGTTCACCTGTTATAGTGATAGAGTATATAAGTTTAACTTACGTACTTGATAAGATTATTAATGAGAATTAATAATGAATTAAGGTGGTACCATGGAATATTACTTTCATCCTTTTATAGGATGGAAGTTTTTTTATTTTATAAAATAATAAGGAGGAATTTATTATGCAAATTGAAGGAATAACAGTACCAAAGGATTATAAAAGTAAAACTTCATTAATCGAAACAGAAATTAATATTAAGAAAATTAAAGATTATTTTGAAAGAGAACTTGCACAAGAACTTAATTTAACTAGGGTATCAGCACCACTATTTGTAGATACTAATAGTGGAATAAATGATAACTTAAACGGAGTAGAAAGACCTGTAAAATTTGATTTATTAGCTACTGGTGAAGAAGTTGAGATAGTACATTCATTAGCAAAATGGAAAAGATTGAGTTTATACAGATATGGATTTAATGTGGGAGAAGGCTTATATACTGATATGAATGCTATTAGAAGAGATGAAGAGCTTGATAATCTACATTCAGTTTATGTGGACCAATGGGATTGGGAAAAAATAATAAATAAAGAAGATAGAAATGAAGAAAAATTAAAAGAAGTAGTAAGAAGCATTTATAATGTATTTAAGAAAACTGAAAAGTATGTTCATAGCAATCTAATAAATGGTGAAAATATATTACCAGATGAGATTCATTTTATAACAACTCAAGAGTTAGAAGATATGTATCCAAATTACACATCAAAAGAAAGAGAAGATGCTATATGTAAAAAGTATAAAGCAGTATTTATAATGAAGATTGGTGATTTACTTAAATCTGGCCAAAAACATGATGGAAGAAGTCCAGATTATGATGATTGGAAGCTAAATGGTGATATTTTATTTTGGTATCCATTATTAGAAAGAGCTGTAGAATTATCTTCTATGGGAATAAGAGTTGATAAGGCTTCTTTAGATTATCAGTTAAAAGCATCAGGAAATGAGGATAGAAAAGAGCTAGATTTTCACAAGATGATTTTAAATGAGGAACTTCCATTTACTATTGGTGGAGGCATTGGACAATCTAGGATTTGTATGTTCTTTTTAAATAAAGCACATATTGGAGAAGTACAAGCTTCTATATGGGATGAAAAAAATATTAAGATATGCAGAGAAAATGATATAAATCTATTATAAGCAATTTAATTTGATAAAATTAATATTTATGAGGATTTTTGGACTATGAGAAATATTGACATTATTTAATGATTATTTATAATAAACTTATAAACATTATTAATATGTAAAATAATTTTTGATTTAAGTTTAATATAAATATAAGGAGGCGTGTTTATGAAAGCATTTGTTGATGAAAATACTTGTATTTCATGTGGTTTATGTGAAGGAATTTGTCCAGAAATCTTCACTTTAGAAACTGGAGTATCAATTGCAAAAGAAGGAGCAGTTCCAGCAGAATATGAAGATGCAACAAGAGAGGCTTGCGATAGCTGTCCAGTTACTGCAATATCAATTGAAGAATAATAAATATTACTAAAGGAGCTGCTTAAGCAGCTCCTTATTTTCTATTTTTATATATTTTTTCAATTTCTCTAAATTCTTTTTTTCTCTTTGCTCTCATAAGTATTCGCGTTAAAGTAGAAATAAAGATTATACCGAGGGCTAAAGATCCTGCACTGGCCATTGTATTGATGCCTAACTCAATAGATTCCATAATATTGCCATTAATAGCTTCATACATTGTATAATACATTCCACCACCTGGAACTAATGGTATTAAAGCACAAATGATTAGAGTAGTTACTGGAGTTTTTAAAATCCTAGCCATAATTTCCGAATAAATACTAAATATTATTGATGTAATAAAAAATGAGGAAGTAGTATTAAATCCTAAGTTTTCACAATACATACTAATAAACCAGCTTAATCCACCACCAATACCTGCATAAAATAATTTTTTTCCTTTTATATTAAATAAGATACCAAAGCCAAGAGATGAAAAAAAAGCAAAAATTGATTGTATAATCATATTTGAAACATTCATTATAAACCTCCAAAAGTAGAAATCCAAAAGCTAAGTACAGCACCTGTACCAACTGCAATAGATATTGCTACTAAAAATGCTTCTATAGCTCTAGTTGAACCAGCTAGTAAATCGCCAGATATAGTATCTCTTATAGCATTGGTTATAGCAAGGCCTGGAACCAAAAGCATTATAGAGCCAATAATAGTTTTATCCATATCAGTTATTAATCCTATTTTTAAAAAAATAATAGACATAATAGCAACTATACCTGCACAAATACTATTAATAAAAAATTGATTTATATCTAGACTAGAGAATTTTATAGATAAGGATTTTATTATTAGTCCTATGAAAAATGCAGCTATTGCTTCAGGTAATTTTCCACCAAATAAAAAAACAAAGCAGAAAGCACCAAAAGCAGAAATTATTATCGAAGTTTTATTATTATATCTTTCGCCGTTATTAATAATTTGAAGCTGTTCTTTTAGCTGTGATACAGTTAAACCTCTATTAGTAATATTTCTAGATAAGTCATTAACTTTATCAACTTTATCTAAATCTATAGTTCTAGCAGAAACCCTTCTTATTAACGAAAATGTCTTTCCATTACTGCAAATAGAAACCATTATTCCTGTTGTGGTTACAAAGCTTTCAGCTTCTTCAACACCGTAAATTTTACATATTCTCCATATTATTTCTTCTGCTCTATAGGTTTCACCACCAGATTCTAACATGATTTTTCCAGCAAAAGTTGCTACGTGAAGTATTTCATTTAAATCCATAATATTTATGCCCCTTATAAAGTTAAAATTTCTGAAGGTATTATAACATACCAATATTGTATAGTATATAATATTGAAAATAATTAATGATATGATGTCAATAATCTATATTAGAATATTAAATTATTATATATTTTTATTGATTATTATTGAGATTATATTTATAATTTATTAAAAAGTATAAATTATAAAAAAAATTTTTGGGGTGATAAAATGAATTTTGAAAATCTTTTAAAGGAAGATAAGGTTATTGAAGAATTAATTAATAAGGAGTTAAAAAGACAACAAGATGGTATCGAATTAATAGCTTCTGAGAATTTTACATCTAAAGCAGTGATGGAAGCTATGGGATCATATCTTACCAACAAATATGCAGAAGGTTATCCAAATAAAAGATACTATGGTGGATGTTATGTTGTAGATGAGGTTGAAGAAATTGCAAGAGAGAGAGCAAAAAAGCTATTTGGAGCAGAACATGCAAATGTTCAACCACATTCAGGTTCACAAGCAAATATGGGGGTATACCTTTCTATATTAGAGTATGGTGATACTGTATTAGGCATGGATTTAAGTCATGGAGGTCATTTAACTCATGGATCACCTGTAAATTTTTCAGGAAAACTATATAATTTTGTTTCTTATGGAGTTAATAAAGAAACAGAAAAAATAGATTACGATGAAGTTAGAGCTTTAGCTTTAAAGCATAAACCTAAATTGATAGTTGCAGGGGCTAGTGCATATTCAAGAATAATAGACTTTAAAGCTTTTAAAGAAATTTGTGATGAAGTAGGAGCTTACTTTATGGTAGATATGGCACACATTGCTGGATTGGTAGCTGTTGGAGCACATCCATCACCAGTACCATATGCAGATTTTGTAACATCAACTACTCATAAAACTTTAAGAGGACCTAGAGGTGGATTAATTCTTTGTAAGGAAAAATATGCAAAACAATTAGATAAAACTATTTTCCCTGGAATACAAGGAGGACCATTAATACATACTATTGCTGCTAAGGCTGTATGTTTTAAAGAAGCTTTAGAGCCATCATATAAAGAATATATTAATAATGTTGTAACTAACTGTAATATATTATCAGAAGAATTAATAAAGCATGGATTTAAAATAGTTTCAGGTGGAACCGATAACCATTTAATTCTTGTAGATTTGAATAATAAAGATGTTACAGGAAAAGATGCTGAACACCTTTTAGACTTAATAGGAATAACTGTAAATAAAAATACAGTACCTAATGAAACTAAAAGTCCATTTGTAACTTCTGGAATAAGAATAGGAACTGCTGCAGTAACAACTAGAGGATTTAACACTGAAGATATGAAGGAAATTGCATCAATAATAAATGATACTCTTTCTGTAGAAAATCCAGATATAGAAAGTTTAAAAGCAAGAGTAAAAGCTTTATGTGAAAAACATCCTTTATATAATTAAATATAATTATTATTATGTTTTAATAAATATTATTGTTATAATATAATTAAAATATAAATATAAAGGAGACATTTATGAAGTTAATATCATGGAACGTTAATGGAATAAGAGCTTGTGTTACAAAGGGCTTTTTAGATTTTTTTAATGAGGTTGATGCAGATATTTTTTGTATTCAAGAAAGCAAACTACAAGCAGGACAAATAGATTTAGAATTACCTGGCTACTATCAATATTGGAATTATGCCGAGAAAAAGGGATATTCAGGTACTGCAATATTTACTAAAAAGGAGCCTTTAGATGTTTTTTATGGTCTTGGCATAGAAGAACATGATAAAGAAGGTAGAGTAATAACTTTAGAATTTGAAAATTTTTATATGGTAACAGTATATACACCTAATTCTAAAAATGAATTAGCTAGATTAGATTATAGAATGGTTTGGGAAGATGCATTTAAAGAGTATTTATTAGAACTAGACAAAAAGAAACCTGTAATAGTATGTGGAGATTTAAACGTTGCACATAAAGAAATTGATTTAAAGAATCCAAAGACTAATTTAAGAAATGCAGGATTTACTATAGAAGAAAGAGATAAGTTTACAAACTTGTTAACTTCAGGATTTACTGATACCTTTAGATATTTTTATCCAGATGTAGCAGGAATTTATTCTTGGTGGTCATATAGATTTAAAGCAAGAGAAAAGAATGCAGGATGGAGAATTGATTATTTCTTAACATCAAATTCATTACAAGATAAATTGGAAGATGCTAAAATACATACAGAAGTATTTGGGTCAGATCACTGTCCAGTTGAGTTAAAAATTAATATTTAGTTTAAAAAAGTTACTTTGTCATTATTTCGATAAAGTAACTTTTTTATATTATAAAGGCAGTAAAGCATTCAATATAAAATCAAGAATAATTAATTTAATCAAAGGAAACTATAATATAAGAATTTATTATAGTTTTGGAGGTTAAAATGAAGAAGTTTATAGCAATTAATATGATTATATTTCTATTAATTAATAGTAGTAGCAAACTTATAATGGCAGAAAGCAAAGAAGAAAAATTATCATTTACTATTTGTATCGATCCTGGACATCAAAAGAAGGGAGATGGTAAACTAGAACCTATTGCTCCTAACTCTAGTAATAAAAAACCAAGGGTTTCTCAAGGAACAGAAGGTATTGGAAGTAAAAAGGCTGAGTATGTTGTTAATTTAGAAGCATCACTTCTATTAAAAGATATTTTAATAAGAAAAGGATATAATGTAATTATGACTAGAGAAAGTCATGAAGTTAATATAAGCAATGCTGAAAGAGCAGAAGTTGCTAATAAAGTAAAAGCTGATATGACCATTAGAATTCATTGTGATAGCCTAAAGGATACCAGTAAAACAGGGACTAGTATTTTAATTCCATCAAGTAAGTCAAACAATACAAAGACTATATATGAAGAAAGCAATAAATTTGCTAATATATTAAAAGAAAATCTAAAAGAGAAAGGTATAAAGGTTAATGGAATTTTTGAGAGAGATGATATAACGGGTTTTAATTGGTCTACTGTACCAGTAGTAATACTAGAAATGGGATTTATGAGCAATTATTCTGAAGATAAAATGTTATGTGATGAAAATTACCAAAAAAGACTTATGAATATAGTAGCAGATTCATTAGAAATTTATAAGAAAGAAAAATAAAAAGATATAAATATTATAATGCTAGTGTGACTTGGAGATTGCCAGGTCACAGCTAGCATTATATATTTTTCTTTTTTATTTAAAAACTTTTACACTCATGGTTTTAAATATGCCGAAAAGTTCGTCTCCTTTTTCTATTGATAACTCAACTAAGGACTTTTTTGTTATTAATGCTATAAGTGGAATTCCTATATCTAAAATTACTTTTGCACTATTACCATTTATAATAACATCAGAAACAATACCTTTATGAACATTTCTTGCACTACTTTTAAAAGAACCTTTACTTAATATAATATCTTCAGGTTTAATAGAAATTTTAACATTACCAGTAAGTTCAGTATTAACTTGAATTTTTACGTTAGAAACTATAGCAAATGCAGCATCATCTTCTGATATAAGAGTTGCTTCATAAGTATTTTCATAACCTTTAGACCTTGATAAGTAAATTTCATATTGTGATTTAGAGATACGAAGATGCTTTCCCATACGATGTGCATCTAAGTCTCCACGTTTTATCATTTCATAAACTGTACTTTTAGTAATCTTTAGTTTTTGAGCAATTTCATCTGGAGTATATAATATATCATCATTCATTTTCTTCACCTTTTCATTTCTTTTTATAAAAATAATTTAACATAATATTTATATAATAACAAATATGATATTTATAATATTTTAAAGAATCTTAAAATGTATAAATTTTATTTTAAACAGAAGGTTATAGTAATAATATGCAATTGACAGTTATAAGTACTTACATTATAATAAGTATTATTTATTTTAGTTCTGTTTTGTTCTGTTTTATTTAGTTTAATATTAATAAAATGTATAAGGAGAGTATAAAATGAAAAAGAAACCAGTTTTAATTTTAACTTTAAGTTTATTATTAACATTGTTTAGTGGATGTAGTTCTAATGGATCTTCAAAAAACTCAAGTGAAAATGCTTTAAAAGAAACTACTATCACTATTGCAGCAGCAGCAAGTTTAAAAAACTGTATGGATGAAAAATTAATTCCTATGTTTAATGAAAAATATCCTAATATTAAGGTTCAAGCAACCTATGATAGTTCAGGAAAGTTAAAAACTCAAATAGAAGAAGGTGCTGAAATAGATGTATTTATATCAGCAGCTACTAAACAAATGAATGAACTAAATAAAGAAGAATTAATAGAAGATGATTCAATTGTAGATTTACTTGAAAATAAAATTGTTCTTATTGTACCAAAAGGGAATACTAAAGAAATAAAATCTTTCCATGATATATTAAAATGCGATAAAATAGCTATAGGAGATCCAGAAAGTGTACCAGCTGGACAATATGCTAAGGAATTGTTTGAAAATCTTAAAATTTGGGATGAAGTATCTAGCAAGGCAAGTCTTGGAACTAATGTTACAGAGGTTCTAAATTGGGTAGCTGAAGGTAGTGCTGATTCTGGTATAGTATATTCAACTGATGCATCTTCAAAGGATAAAGTTGAAGTAGTTATAGAAGCTCCAGAGGGAAGTGTTTCTAAAATAATTTATCCAGTAGGAATAATCAAAGCATCTAAGCATAAAGAAGAAGCAAAGAATTTCACTGACTTCTTACAATCAAATGAAGCAATGAAAGTTTTTGAGAGCTATGGATTTTCATCAAATATATAGGAGAATATGATGGATATATCACCAATAATAATATCTTTAAAAACAGCGGCTATTTCAATGATTTTAACATTTTTATTAGGCCTACTTATTGCAAAATTTGTAGTTAATATTAAGTTTGAAAAAGTGAAAATAATTTTAGATGGAATTTTAACACTACCATTAGTTTTACCTCCAACAGTAATAGGATTTTTTCTCTTAATGATTTTTGGAGTTAATAGGCCAGTAGGTAAATTCCTATTAGAATTTATGGGAATTAAGATAGTTTTTTCATGGTGGGCTACAGTATTAGCTTCTGTGGTAATATCTTTTCCACTTATGTACCGCTCTGCTAGAGGAGCCTTTGAACAAGTAGATGAGAATCTAATAATGGCTGGAAGAACACTTGGGATGTCAGAGAGAAAAATATTTTGGCGTATTATTATGCCTATGGCCCTGCCAGGAGTTGCTTCAGGGGGAATATTAGCCTTTGCAAGAGGTTTAGGTGAATTTGGTGCTACAGCCATGATAGCTGGTAACATAGCAAATAGAACGAGAACACTTCCTTTAGCTATTTATTCAGAAGTAGCAGCAGGAAATATGGATTCAGCTCTAAACTATGTATTAATAGTAACTATAATTTCATTTATAATTATTATTTTGACTAATTATTTTACTATAAAAGAAAGAAAATATTTAAAGTAGGTAAGAATAAAATGAGTTTATTTGTAGATATTAAAAAGAAGTTAAAAGGATTTTCTTTAGAGGTTTCTTTTGAAACAAATGGTGATTATCTTGGGATTCTAGGAGCTTCAGGTAGTGGAAAAAGCATGACTTTAAAATGTATTGCAGGAATTGAAACACCTGATGAAGGAATAATAGTTTTAAATGGAAAAGTCCTATTTGATTCAAAGAAAAATATTAATTTAAAACCCCAAGAAAGAAATGTAGGATATTTATTTCAAAACTATGCTTTATTTCCTAATATGACTGTTGAAGAAAATATTAGTATAGGGTTAAAATCTTCTAAGCTTGAAAAAAATAAAAAGATTGCTGAAATTATAAAATCCTTTCATTTACAAGGGCTTGAAAAGAAGTATCCAAGACAACTTTCAGGTGGACAGCAGCAAAGAGTAGCTATGGCTAGATGTATAATATATAAGCCAGATATATTAATGTTAGATGAACCATTTTCTGCTTTAGATTCTTACTTAAAAGAAAAGCTTCAAACAGAAGTATTAGAGCTTTTAAAATACTATAATGGAGAAGTACTTATGGTTACTCATAGTAGAGATGAAGTTTATAAGTTCTGTAAAAATATATCTCTAATCGAAAAAGGAAAATCAATTTTATTAGGTGATACAAAGGATATATTTAAAAATCCAAAATTAAAAGAAGCAGCTATTCTTACAGGTTGTAAAAATATATCTAAGTGTAAGATAATATCTAAAAACAAGATACATGCTGTAGACTGGGATACTTTCTTAGAAGTAGATAGTTTAGTAGATGAAAATATTAAATATGTTGGAATTAGGGCTCATGATTTTAAAATAGTTAATGAAAATGAAGTTAATAATAATGAAAACATTATAGAATGTAAAATACATAAGATAGTAGAAGAAGTTTTTGAGTATAGCATAATATTTGAAAATAATAATTGTAATTTAAAGACAAGTAATGATACCATTTTATATAAGATAAAAAAAGAAGATTGGAATAATAGAAATAATAAAGATAAGCTATTTTTAAAAATTCCAAAAGAAAGCATTTTACTTTTAGAGTAAACTCGTACTTTTTAATAAAGATTTTAAATATAAAGGGAGTTGTAGTAAATATAATTATACTACAGATCCCTTTATTTTTTAATAATGAACATGTATTAGATGAAATTTAATATTGTCATTGCTCCAACCTAAATCATAAGGAACTAAAAGTCTATTAGTGTTGTGACAGGTTACTAATGGATATCCTTTAGAATCAAAACCTGTAACAGTAGAAACATGAGTTATTCTTCCTTTCTTTTCATAAGCAACAAAATCACCAGGTCTCATATTAAAGGCTACAGTATAAATTTGCTGATAGGATCCCTTAGCTATATAAGATGCTCTACCACTATTAACCATGTAATTTTTAAAGCCTTGAGCATTAAGCCAAGCTTTAGTACCTTCTTTTCCAGAATAGTTCCATGAAGAATTTTTCTTAAAAGCTCCACTTTCAAAAAGGATTTGTGAAGCAAAGTTTGCACAGTCTCCACCATCTGGATTATGATCTTTATACTTTGTATTATATTTAAAGGTAAGATTTTCATCATCAGAGACACCACAATACATATGAGCATAATCTATAGCTTTTTGTAATTTTTCATTAGGTGTAAAACTAGGAGCTTTCTGAGTTAATATAAAATCTTTTATTTCTTCAGATTTTATATTATTTAAATCTAAGGAGTCAGCAAAGGGATCTGTATACCATTCCTTCGTAATAATATATTTATCATCAATTTTTTTTAAATTTAAATAATGATTAGTTCCTAGCCTAAAATGATTAATTATATCTGGAGAATCAGTATAATAATAATTAAAGTCTGTTGCTACATCACAAATTACTCCATATAAATCAGGTTCTTTTTCAGCTACCTTACGTATTCTTACAATAGACTTTATATCCTTAAATTTAACAGCTTGTTTTTCAGACCAGTTAATCAAATATTGAGTTTTTTTAGCTTCGCTTTCATAAGCCCATAAGCTTACTTTAATATTTAAATTATAAAATTCTTTTAGAAGCTCTGTATCATTAGAAACTATTGCAGCATTTCTTTGAGCAAATAAGTTTTCTATTAAATCTTTAAATTCTTTTTTTACTTCTTCAGATGAGTAATCAATTTTAGTAGTATTTGACTCATCTTCTAAAGCAAAACATTGTGAAATAGGTAGTATATTAAATATAAGTAAAGCAATTAAGAGTATAGTAATAAATTTAAACTTCACAAATAAATATCTCCTTTCTAAAATACTTACTTGTAGTTTGTACTAAAGCAATAAAATTTATATATAAGTTATAAGTATTTAAGTAGGATGTTTTTAGCAAATAAGGAATATTAACCATATAATATAAATAATTAATTTAAGAGGTTGTATAAATGAAGAGACTATATTATTTATATGATAGTGCTAAAGAAGTTAAGTTTGATGAGGGAGATAATATAGTTTTTATCTCAGATATTCATAGAGGAGATGGAACATATTATGATTCTCTTATGCCAAACAAGAATATATACAAAACTGCATTAAGTTATTATTATAAAAGAGGTTTTACTTATGTAGAAGTTGGAGATGGAGATGAACTTTGGAAAAATAGAAATTGTAATGATATTGCTTATATTTATAATGATGTTTTTAAACTATTAAATAAATTTAAAGAAGATAATAGAATTTATCTTATTTATGGTAATCATGATATAATAAAAAATAGAGACAGTTTTTATAATACCCAATATAAAGCACTAAAAAAAGTAGGAGATAACTATGGAAAGAACTTTTTAAAATTTATAAAAGATATTAATTATCATGAAGCTATAAATTTTAAATATATTCCGGTAAATGAAAAGTTTTTAGTAACTCATGGTCATCAAGCAGATCCAATGAATTATAATTTTTGGCTTCTATCAAGATTTTTAGTAAGATATGTTTGGAAGTTTTTAAATGGTATAGCGGGTTTTAATGATCCAACTAGCCCAGCTAAAAATAATAAAAAAGGAAATAAAGTAGACAGAAAGCTAGAAAGATGGTCTAAGGATAATGGTAAAATGATACTTTGTGGACATACACATAATAGTAGGATGCCAGAACTTAATGATCCACCATATTTTAATGATGGATGTTGTGTATTGCCTTATGCAATAACTACTATAGAAGTTGAAAAAGGAAATATTTCATTAGTTAAATGGAATATAGAATCACAAGAATCAGGAGTTTTATGGGTAAGAAGGAAGGTAATAACTGGGCCCTATAGACTTGAAACTTATTTGTTATGGGCAAGAGATGAAAGAATTAGAAGGATAGAAGATGAAAAAGTAAGAAGTAAAAGGAGAAGATAAGATGTATTCAATTGATTTGCACTGCGATACAGCTAGTAGATTGTTATATGAAAATTTAAAATTAAATGAAAGTATTTGTAAGGTAGATATAGAAAAATTAAAAAAATCAAAAGCAAAAGCACAAGTATTTGCACACTTTATAGAATTAAATATCGTTGAAAATCCTTATACAGAATTTATTAATATGTATAATAATTTTATTAGGGAAATAAAAGAAAATGAAGATACTATAGAAATTGTTAGAAACTTAAAGGAATTAGAAAGCGTTAATAGTAAGGGGAAGATAGGAGCCTTTTTATCAATAGAAGAAGGGGAAGTTTTAGAAGGAAAAGTAGAAAGAGTAAAAGAGCTTTATGATATGGGAATAAGGTTTATAACTTTAACATGGAACTTTAAAAATAGTATAGGATACCCAAATGCAGGTTATAAATATAAAGACTTAGGATTAACTGATAAAGGGAAAGAAATAGTTTTAGAAATGGAAAGGGTAGGAATAATACCTGATTGTTCTCATTTATCTGATGGTGGATTTTATGATTTAGCTGATATATGTAACAAACCTTTTATAGCTACTCATTCAAATGCAAGGAAAGTTACAGATCATTCAAGAAATTTAACTGATGATATGATAGTTAAGCTTGCAGAAAAAGGAGGAGTTATGGGATTAAACTTTTGTGCACCATTCTTAGGAAATGAAAAAGTTCCTTCAATTAATTCCATGATTCAACATATTAAACATATTAAGAATGTTGGAGGAATTGATGTAGTTGCATTAGGAACAGATTTTGATGGAATAGGAAATGAAGTAGAAATTGAAAATATAGGTGAAATAGGAAAACTAAGAGATGCTTTATTAAAAGAAAACTTTACGAATTCAGAAATAGATAAAATATTTTATGGAAATATAAAAAGAGTACTTAAAGAATGGATGTAAATGAGATAAATCCTATATTCCTTAGGAATTTTAAAGATAAAAAGTACATTCATATAGATTTATAATATATAAAACAAAAGAAAGAAGTGATAAAATGGATAGCTTAAAAGGTAAGATAGCTCTAGTTACTGGCGGAACAAGAGGAATTGGAAAAGCTATAGCTATAGAACTTATTAAAGAAGGAGCTACTGTAATTTTAAATTACTCTAAAGATGATTTATCTGCAGAAGAAACATTAAAAGAAATAGAAGCTTTAGGAGGGTATGCTAAGTTATATAAGGGGGATATATCAAAGTATGAAATATGCAAAAGCATGATAAATTTTATAATAAGTACCTTTGGGAAAATTGATATATTAATAAATAATGCTGCTATTTCCTTTAGAGGTTTATTTATGGATTTTTCAGATATAAATATAAATGATATATTTGGAATAAATGTATTAGGTGCTATGTATTTAAGTAAAGAAGCTATACCTCATATGTTAAGCAAAGGAAAAGGAAATATAATAAATATTTCATCCATATGGGGAGAAGCAGGAGCTTCTTGTGAAGTTTTATATTCTAGTACTAAGGGAGCCATTAATTTATTTACTAAATCTTTAGCAAAAGAATTAGCTCCAATGGGAATAAGAGTTAATGCCATAGCTCCAGGAGTAATAGATACAGAAATGAATTCATTTTTATCAAAAGATGAAAGAGAAGAGTTAGAAGAGGAAATACCTTTTGGAAGATTTGGAAGTACAAGTGAAGTAGCTAAAATGGTAACTTTCTTATGTAGTGATAAATGTGAATATTTAACTGGACAGATAATTAAGATAGATGGTGGAATGGTTTAGCAATGGCGAAGAATTAAAAATGAATAATGCATAATTAATAATTGGTGTTAAAAGTGAGACTGTAGAGACTGTAGATAAGTTTGTGTAATTGATTTTCTAAATTAGTTATATTACTGGAAATTTTCATTTCCAGTAATATTTTTTTAATTATCTAGAAATACTAATAAGGTTTTTAATTACCTTTTGCTAATTTAAGAACTAACCCATAATGTCATCCATATATATCCATCATCACGTTCTTCTACAGATATTCCAAATTCATTTCCTTGCATAACCTTAAAAAAACTATCTAAATCTACATCTACAAGATTTCCATTTTCATTTTCATTCAGCTGTTTAATATCTTGTATGTTTAATCCAGCGCCTTCTAATGATGGATTATATATATATCCTAAACTTTGTCCATAATTTATAAGTCTTTGTTTTACTTCAGCTAAACTTGAATATGTTGGTGCAGGTGTTGATTCAGTTTCTTCAGATGTGATAGGTGGTTGTGTTATTTCAGCTTCTTCCTCAACTTTAGCTGATTCTTTTAATTTGTTATCATTATCTTCTTCATTGTTATTATTATCTTCTTCATTGTTATTATTATCTTCTTCGCTTTTATTATTGTCTTCTTCATTTTTATTATTATCTATTTCTACAGCTTTATCTACGTCAGTATTTTCTTTTGTACTTTCATTGTTTGTCATAAATTTAGTGGATCCAATTATTACTATTCCACATATCATAAAAAATAATAAAACTTGTACCTTTCTACTTTTTAGTAATTTTTTTAATTTTTCTTTTCTCATAAATTCACACCACTTTCTTAAATTAATGTAAATAATTTTATTATATTTATTTTATGAGTTTTTATATGGAATTTTTGTTTAAGCGTGGAGGTATTTTTTAGTCAAGAATAATAAGAACTTCTTTTGATTCCCATATAATAAACACATCCTTCTTAATTTTATTATACTTATTTTCTATGTTTTTATCAAATTATATATACAGAATAAATTTTAGTTTATAAACATTATTACTTTATTCTTTTACACTGTTGTGAGTATTTTTTGTAAAGCATCTTTATGGCTAATAAAATAAATTTAAATAATAGATAAACTAAAAATATGTAAAGAAAACCATATAAACCATAGGCTATATCTGCAAATTCCATATTACCTCTGCTTGTAATTTTTTGCTGAATTTCTATTGCAAATACTATAACTACCATAACAGTTAAAGTATAAATAAAGGAAATTGCAGTAATACTATATTTTGAAAGTTTTTTAAATATAATTTGCGTAAATGCAAATATAACAATTCCTATTAAAGCCATAAATATAAAATGAAGTTGCTTATCATTTAATTCATATCCTGCAATACTTACTATATCTAAAACTTTATCATGTAAATCATTTATAAAACTTGCTACTAACTTTAATATTTCTACCATATGTTTGTCCCCCCAATATCTTATTGTTATTATATCATAAAATAACAATAGAACTAACTATATGTTATAATAGACTTATTCAGTTTACAAAAAATATAGAATAAGGTTGTTCAAGAAAGAATTATATAAAATGATAATTATTATTTTTTATAATTCCTTGTTATAGCACAGGAAAGGAAATAAAATATGGGAAAAATACTAGTACTTGCAGAAAAGCCATCTGTTGGTAGAGATATAGCAAAGGTTTTAAAATCTAATGTAAATAAAGGAGCTTATATTGAAGGAAATAAGTATGTTATAACTTGGGCTTTAGGTCATTTAGTTGGTCTTCAAGATCCAGAAAGTTATGATGAAAAATACAAAACATGGAGTATGGAAACTCTTCCGATGTTACCGAAAAATATGAAGTTAACAGTTTTAAAGAAAACATCAAAGCAATTTTATGAAGTAAAAAAACTTCTAAATAGAAATGATATAGAAGAAATAGTTATTGCAACTGATGCTGGAAGAGAAGGAGAATTAGTTGCAAGATGGATAATAGAAAAAGTAGGCGTTAAAAAACCAATAAAAAGGCTTTGGATATCTTCACAAACTGATAAGGCAATACTTGAAGGTTTTAGAAATTTAAAATCAGGAAGTGAATATGAAAATCTATATAAAGCTGCAGTATGTAGAGCAGAAGCAGATTGGATTGTTGGACTTAATGTTACAAGAGCCTTAACTTGTAAATATAATGCTCAGCTATCAGCAGGAAGAGTTCAATCACCAACTTTAGCAATGATAGTTGATAGAGAAGAAGAAATTAAAAATTTTAAGCCAAAGACTTTTTATACTATAAATGCAAAAAGTAAGGATATTAATTTTCAATGGGTTAATAAGGATAATAATTTAAGGATATTTGATGAAGAATTTGCAAATAAATTAATTAATAAAATAAAAGATAAAGATGCTAAAATAGTTTCAATAACAGAAACTCCAAAGAAAAAGTTCTCTCCAGCTCTTTATGACTTAACAGAGCTTCAAAGAGATGCTAATAAGATTTGGGGATATTCAGCAAAGCAAACCTTATCTATAATGCAAAGACTTTATGAAAATCATAAAATACTTACTTATCCAAGAACTGATTCAAGATATATTTCAAGTGATATAGTTGGTACTATTCCAGAAAGGCTTAGAGCTATATCTATTGGAGAATATAGATTAGCAGCTTCTGAAATACTTAAGAATAAAATTAATTCAAATAAAAGCTTTGTAGACAATAGTAAGGTTAGTGATCACCACGCTATAATCCCAACAGAACAAAAGCCTAACTTAAGCAATTTAAGTACGGAAGAAAAACATATTTATGATCTTGTTGTAAAAAGATTTTTAAGTGTTTTAATGACTCCTTTTGAATATATACAAACTAATATAAAGGCAGACATCAATGGTGAAATATTTGTTGCTAAAGGAAAGGTAATAAAGTCAAAAGGGTGGAAATCTTTATATGATAAAGATTATTCAGAGGAAGATTCAAAGGAGGATGATTTAAAAGATCAAGTTCTTCCTAAAATTAGTGAAGGTGATATTATAAATATTACTAAGCTTGAATTAAATAAAGGAGAAACAAAACCACCTGCAAGGTTTAATGAAGGAACTCTTTTATCAGCAATGGAAAATCCTCAAAAGTATGTAAATGTAAATAAGGAAGCAGCTAAAACTTTAAATGAAACAGGTGGTCTTGGAACAGTTGCTACTAGAGCAGATATAATAGAAAAATTATTTAATTCCTTTGTTATAGAAAAGAGAGGAAAAGAAATAGTTCCAACATCTAAAGGAAAGCAATTAATAGAATTAGTTCCTAATGAATTAAAGTCTCCATTATTAACAGCAAAGTGGGAAAATAGACTTGATGGAATTAGTAAGGGAAAAGATAATCCAAATGATTTTATTAAGGAAATGAAAAATTATGCAATAGCTTTAGTAGAAGCAGTTAAAAATGATAATAGCAAGTTTGTTCACGATAATAAAATAGGTAAAAAATGCCCTAATTGTGGAAAATATCTTTTAGAAGTAAAAGGTAAAAATGGAGTTATGAATGTTTGTCAGGATAGAGAATGTGGATATAGAGAAAGTGTAAGTAGAAATACTAATGCAAGATGCCCAGAATGTAAAAAGAAATTAGAAGTTAGAGGACAGGGTGAAGGAAAGATATATGTATGTCCTAATACTAACTGTAATTTTAGAGAAAAGGCTTCACAATTTGAAAAGAGATTTGATAAAAAGGGCAAAGTAGATAAAAGAGAAGTTAATAATATGATGAAGAAAATGAAAAAAGAAGCAGAGGATTTTAATAACAATCCTTTTGCAGCACTTCTTGGAAATATAAAGCTTGATGATAAATAAAAATTAAGAATATAAAAATAGGATATGTATTTATTGTATATCCTATTTTTATATGTTTTTTAACAGTTTAAATAAAGTGAGTGAGGTAAATTTTACCTCACTCATTATTTTATTTAATAATCCAGTTTAATCCAAATAAGATGGATATAAGTTTTTCTTCACTTGACTTGTCAGCAATATCAATTAAGTAGCTACGCCCTACTTCTTCTTTTTCAACAGCAATTGAAGCTAATATTTTTTCGTTTTTGCAAATACTAAATTGAGGACTATCTAAATTACCAATGATTGATAAGTCGTTACCAGATATTTCATAAACATTATTAAATTGTTGTATATCTTTTTTAACTACAACTTCATCATTATTAATAGATATAACTATTTGAGGTAAATCAAACAAACCAAAATTGCTTCTTATTTTTTCTATATATCCTATTTTTTCATTATGTGGGTTAATAATAGAATATTGCTCTCTAGTTGGTAATGCTTTTGATTTCTTAAAACTTAAAATTTCTTTACCATTTTCATCTGTTACTTTTTGTTCATTTGAACTTTTAAAAGTAATTTTCATAATTAAGACTTCCTTCATTTAAATATTTTATTTTAATATTATACATCAATAATTACCATAATTGCAATATAAATACAATTATTTTGCGTATTATATAAATAGTTTAGTTTGTAAAATAAATTAGAATAGGTTTAAGGTATGTATCTTTAGTTTTAGAAAAGTAAATTTAAAGTAGTAGTGTAATAATTAGATAGAAAAAGAAATTATATTACTACATATTTGGATGGCTCTTTTTCATAGAAAATACATGATATTTCGTCTAAAATGAATATACATTTACGAACCAGTATTTGGTATAATTTGCTTATTAAATATGGGAGGTGCATTATGGATGAAATGATTTTGCTTGGAATTAAGGTAGTGGCTATAATACTTGGAGTAATAATATTATTTTGGATTATAGGCTTTAGAATAATTCCAAACGATAAGGTAGGTATTGTTGAAAAATGGTGGTCTACAAAGGGATCATTAAATGAACAGATAATTGCATTAAAAGGAGAAGCTGGATATCAACCTGCATTATTAAGAGGAGGTATTCATTTTAGGAGTCCATTCATTTATAAAGTTCATATAGTTCCTTTAGTGACAATACCTCAAGGGAAAATTGCCTACGTTTTTGCAAGAGATGGTAAACCTCTAGAAGCAACACAAACTTTAGGAAAGGTAGTTAAAGAAGCAAATAATTTTCAAGATGTAAGAGGATTCTTAGAAAATGGAGGACAAAAAGGCCCACAAAGAGGAATAATAAGAGAAGGTACTTATGCTTTTAACCTTGCACAATTTGTAATTATTACAGAAAATAAAACTTATTATTTAAAGATGGGAAATAGGCAAGAACTAGATACTATCTCAACTATGTCTAGATTAATTGCTGAAAGAAGGGGATTTGAGCCAGTTATTATTGAAGGTAATAGTGACTTAGTAGGAATAGTAACAGTACATGATGGACAATCATTAGGAAGTGAAAATATAATATGTCCTATAGTTGGTGATAATCATAATGATGCAAATTACCATAATAATTTTCAAGATATTGACGCATTTTTAAGAGCTGGTGGATATAGAGGTAGACAATATCAAGTTTTAGCAGATGGTACTTATTTTATAAATAGATTATTTGCTACAGTAGAATATATTCCTAAAATTATTATTCCAGTTGGATTCGTAGGAGTTGTTGTTGCATATACAGGTTCAAAAGGAGAAGACTTCTCAGGAACTGATTATAAGCATGGAGAGTTAGTTAAGAAGGGTTATAGAGGAGTATGGAATGAAGCATTAATGCCAGGTAAATATGCATTTAATACCTATGCAGGTAATATAATTAAAGTACCAACAACTAATGTAATATTAAAGTGGATTAGTAACCAAAATGGTAGTCATAAATATGATGAAAATCTTAAAGAAGTAAATTTAATTACTAAGGATGCTTTTGAACCAACATTACCACTATCTGTAGTTTTTCATATAGACTATAGAAAAGCACCTCTTGTAATTCAAAGATTTGGAGATATAAAGATGCTAGTAGATCAAACATTAGATCCTATGGTATCTGCATATTTTAAAAATATTGGACAAACTAAAACATTAATAGAGCTTATACAACAAAGAAATGAAATTCAAGCTCAAAGTTCATTGGAGATGAAGGGAAAATTTGATCATTATAATTTAGAGTTAGAAGAAGTATTAATAGGAACTCCTGGAAGTTCTAAAGCTGATACAAATATCGAAACAATATTAACTCAGCTTAGAAGTAGACAGATTGCAAAAGAACAGCTAGAAACTTATGAAACTCAACAAAAGGCAGCAGAAAAAGAAAAGGAACTTAGAGAAGCAGAAGCTATTGCAAAACAACAAACCACTTTAACTGAATCAGATATTAATATTAGAATTCAAGAAAATCAAGGTAAAGCAGAGCTTATGAAGGCTAAGCAAGATGCTGAAAAAATACAAAATCTTGCGGAAGCAGATGCTTATAAAGTTAAAAAGCAATCTGAAGCAGAAGCCTTTAAGATAAAAGTAACAGCAGAAGCAGATGCGGATAAAGAGGCAAGAGTAGGTATATCAAAGGCTATTGCTGCAAAAGAGCAAGTAAATGCATATGGTGCTCCACAATATAAGGTTATTACTGATGTTATGACTTCATTTACAAATGCAATAAAGGAAGGTCACATTGATATAGTTCCAAAAACTCTTATTAATACTGGTGCAGAAGGAGAAGGTAAGGGAGCAAATGCTTTTGAATCTTTAGTTATGCTTCTACTTAGTGAAAAACTAACTGCAATTGGAGATAATAAATCTATTGAGGAATCTGCTGATATATTAAAAATAAAAGAAGAAATAATGAATAGTTTAAGAGAAAAAAATCCTACAGAATAAAGATAAGTAAATTGTATTATTAGATAGGTTTTTAGATTAAATTTTTTATTAGAGAAAAATAAAAAGATATGAATTTATTGACAACTTATATTTTAAGGGATATAATAATCAAGAAAACAAAAATAAAGTAAAAAGGAGGTAGGAAATATGTTAAACATGAAAAATTGTTTTAGATTAATAATTAAAAATAAGAAAATTCAAAAAGATAACTATTTTAATAATCCTATCTCATTGTGTGAATTTAAAGTTTAAAGAATTTATACAAGTTTTACTTTATAAAACTACTTTTAGTTCAATTTAAAAGTATAGTTTTATATGTAAAGTAATTAAGGCCAGGGTTATTACCAAGGCCTTTTGTTTTATTTAATTTAATGTTAAATAGTAACAAAAGGCTATGGATATCCTTGGCCTTTTTGACTTTTTAACACATGAGGAGGTTAAAAAAGCAATATATGAAACAAAAGGGGGAGTTTAAATGACTAGAATATTTAAATATGTTTCAAGGTATAAAGGCTTATTATTCTTTGGAACCTTTGCAATGATCGCAGTAATTGGCATAGACCTTTTTATGCCTTATCTTCAAAAAGTATTTATTGATGAAGGCATTATTCAAGGAAATTACAGTGTTATAAAGATAATTTTAATAGCACTTTCAGCAATTACTATAACAAAATCAGTTTTGGGGTATTTAAAGGAATTTCTTTATGACTATTTAAGCGTAAAGGTACATGCAGATATTAAAAATGATATGTTTAATCATATTCAAAAATTAGAATTTAAATATTTTGATGAAATGAATACTGGTGAACTAATGTCAAGGATAGGTGAAGATGTAGAAAATATCTGGCAAACCCTAAGCTTTGGTTTTAGATTATTTATAGAAAATATAATTTATTTTCTTATCTCTACAATAATTTTGTTTTCTTTAAACTGGGAATTAGCTTTAGCTTGTTTTATTATTATGATTCCAATAGGTTTTATGGCTATTAGTTTAGAGAAAAAGTTTGGAGAAAGTTATGGTAAACTAAGTGATAAAACAGCAGAAATTACAACCACTGCTCAAGAGAATATTTCAGGTGTTAGACTTGTTAAGGCCTTTGCAAGAGAAAAATATGAAATTAAAAAGTTTTTAAAGATGAACAGAAAATTCTATGATTTAAGTATGGAACAAGGAAAAATAATTGGAGATTACTTTCCACCTATTGAATTTTTAACAAATATAGCTTTAGTTGTAATGATAGTTTATGGTGGTTTTATTGTTATGAAAGGGAATATAAGCATTGGTGTATTGGTAGCTTTTAGTGGGTATATTTGGAACTTAATATGGCCAATGAGAATGCTTGGAGAATTACTTGACTTACTTTCAAGAAATACTGCTTCAGCTAAGAAGATATTTGAAATAATGGATAAAGAACCTGAAATTCAAAATAGAGATAAAACTTATAGACCTAAAGAATTAGTTGGAGATATTACCTTTAATAATGTTAGCTTTAAATATAAGGATGAATATGTTCTAAAAAATATTAATTTAGATATTAAGGCTGGAAGTACAGTAGCTATAATGGGGACAACTGGATCTGGTAAATCTACTTTAATTAATTTAATTGGTAGATACTATGATGTAACTGATGGAAATATAAAAATAGATAATGTAGATCTTAAAAATTATGATTTAAACTTTTTAAGAGAAAAGATGTCTATTGTTCCCCAAGATACTTTTCTATTTTCAGATTCAATAATAAATAATATAAAATTTAGTAATGAGAATGCAAGCTTTGAAGAAGTTAAAAAAGCAGCAGAATTAGCTTGTGCTTTAGAATTTGTGGATAGCTTAGAAGAAGGCTTCTATACAGAAATAGGAGAAAGAGGTATGGGTTTATCTGGAGGCCAAAAGCAAAGAATATCAATTACTAGAGCTTTGGTAAGACAAGCTAAAGTATTAATTTTAGATGATTCTACTTCAGCTTTAGATATGGAAACTGAATATAGGTTATTAAAGAATTTATCTAATAGAGAAAATACTAGTACAACCTTTATTATAGCTCATAGAATTTCAGCTGTTAAAAATGCAGACCTTATAATCTATCTAGAGGATGGAGAAATAAAAGAAAAAGGAACTCATGAAGAATTATTAAAGCTTAAAGGCAAATATTTTGATATTTACTGTAATCAATTTAAAGACTTTAATCTTTTAGATGAGGAGGTTATATAGATGGAAAATAACTCGATAAAAAAAGATGAAGAAGTAATGAGAAGAAATAAAAGTGAAATAATTCTAAAACTTATGGTTTATCTAAAACCTTATAAATTAAAATCATTTATTGTTATTTTATTAATGATTTTTGTAATGATTTCTGGAATTGTTAATCCTCTTTTACTTGAAATAGCTATAGATGATTATATAGCAAGTCAAAATGTAAAAGCACTAATTATGATTGGTATACTTTTAGTTGTATTAAACTTAGCAGCTTGGATAGTATCAAAAATTAGATGGACAATGATAACATCAATAACCAATAATATTTTAGTTAATATAAGACACGAATTATATAGTCATATTCAATATTTATCCTTTGATTTCTTTGATGGTAGACCAGTAGGAAAAATCTTAGCCAGAGTAGTTGGAGATGTTAATGCTTTAAAGAATTTATTTTCACAAAGTATTCAATCCTTTATTCCTCAAATTTTGAATCTAATATGTGTTACTATAATTATGTTTATGCTTAATGTAAAACTTGCTTTAGCCTGTTTAGCACTTTTACCTATACTAGGGATTGCAATGTTTTGTATTGAAATTTTTTCAAGAAGAAGATGGGAAATTTATAGAAATAAAAGATCTAATTTAAATGGATTTACTCATGAAGATTTTTCGGGAATAAAAGTTGTAAAAGGCTTTGCAAGAGAAGAAGGAACAGAAAAAAACTTTAAATCTATGGTTAAGGAGCAAAGTGATACATTTATTGATGCAGTAAAAATTAATGATTTGTTTTGGCCTTTAGTTGAACTATCATGGGGGCTTGGAACAGTTATAGTATTTTTAATTGGATATAAATTATTTTTAAATGGTGAAATTAAAATAGGTACTTTAATAGCATTCTCCATGTATGTAGGGATGTTTTGGAGACCTATAATGAATCTTTCTAGCTTTTATAACACTTTAATTACAAACTTTTCAGCAGCAGATAGAATATTCGATATATTAGATATAAAACCTATTATTAAAAACTCACATAATGCAAAGGAAATTGGAAAAATTAAAGGTATAGTTGAATTTAAAAATGTATATTTTAGTTACGATGAAAATAATGAGGTTTTAAAGAATGTAAGCTTCAAGGTTAATAAGGGAGAAAAAATAGCCTTAGTTGGGGCAACAGGAGCTGGAAAGACTACAATAGTATCTCTACTAAGTAGATTTTATGATCCAACTTCAGGTGAAGTCTTAGTTGATGGTAAAAATATAAAAAATGTTGATTTAGAATCTTTAAGAAGCCAAATGGGAATAATGCTTCAAGATACCTTCTTATTTTCATCAACTATTATGGAAAATATAAGATATGGAAGATTAGATGCAACAGATGAAGAAGTTATAGAAGCAGCAAAGGCAGTAAATGCCCATGATTTTATTATGAAGTTAGAGAAGGGATATGAAACAGAAGTAAATGAAAGAGGATCTAGACTTTCTTTAGGGCAAAGACAGCTTGTATCATTTGCAAGAGCTTTACTTGCAAATCCTAGAATTTTAATTTTAGATGAAGCTACTTCAAATATAGATACTCAAACAGAAAGACTAGTACAAGAAGGAATAGAAAAGCTTCTTTATGGAAGAACTTCATTTGTTGTAGCTCATAGATTATCTACAATTAGAGATTGTGATAAAATTATGGTTATAAATGATGGACAAATTGAGGAAGTAGGAAATCATGATGAATTATTAAAAAATAAAGGTAGTTACTATGATTTATATATGGCTCAATACAAATTCTTAAGTGAAGGAGTATAGATTATAAATTTTTAATTTTAAAGTTTTTAATAAGATTTTGTTAGTGAAAAAAATTAATAAAAGAATAGATTTAATAATTTAATTATTAAAGGTAATAGAAGAATATACTTTTATTACCTTTTTATTTTTGAAATAAAAAGGTACCTCAATTTTATTTAATTTTTTAATAATAATATATATATATTCAGCATAGAATTTAATAAAACATAACATAAGGATTAAAGGGTAATTTAATAGGAAGGAGGAAAGAATTTAGTGCAGGGGTTAGAAGAAATTATTATTGATGATAATATATTTTGGGTAAATGGTATTAAAGGATTTATTAAGGATTATGAAAAAGAGACTGAGAAAATATTTTTAAAAGAAAAAATTAATTTTGAAAAGGTATATGATTCAAAAAAAGCTACTATAAAATATATAAGAGATAAAAGAAAAGCATATAAAGAACAAATTTTATTTATAGAAAATAGCATTATTATATTAAATAATACTTTAAAAGATTTAGAATTTGAAAGAAATTTAAGAGCAGAAAGAATTAAAGAGAATACAAAAATTAATAATGAAGTTAAAGAAAGCTTACAAGATATTGTGGATGCAATAGAAGAAAATAAAAAAATAATACTTTTTGAAGAAGATAAAATCATTAAACTAAGAGAAGATTTTAAAAAATTTAATGATGCATCTTTAGAAGAAGAAAAAAAAGTTTATGTCTTTTTTAATTATATAAAAAGAGAATATATTAAATTTAAGAGAAATATAGTTAAAAAACTAAATTCCAATGCTTTAACTGAAGGAGAGTTAATTTTAGCTTACGAATTTCTTTTGATTATAACTAAAAAAATGATATGTATTGAGGAGGATTTATTAGGTGGATAATTATTTAAAGGAGGATTTACTAAAAGAAAATGTAAAAGAAAAAATTAAGTTACTTTATAAGGATATAGTTATAGAGGATATAAAAGAAGAAATTGTTAAAAGTAAAAATGAAGTTTTAGAAAATATCAATGATAGAAGCAATAATAAAAAAATTAATAAAGAAATACTTAATAAGTTAGATCAACTACTAATTATGGTAGATATGATTGAAAATAGAGAAGAAAAAGATATAAATATTATAGCTAAAAATAATAAAATTATTCTTATTTTAAATATTATAATATTTATTTTTTTAACAATAGGATTTTTCATATAAGATTAAAGATTAGTTTATTATATATTAATAAGATTTGAAAATATATGAGCTATTAAATACACTCCCATTAACAGTGTACTCATAAAAAAATAGAAACTCCGCAAGGAGTTTCTACCATAATTCTACATTTAAACTTTACATTTTTAGTAGCCTTCTTCATCTGAAGCTTTTTTTAAGGTAAATTCGAATTTAACACCATCTTCTGTATTATATAAGGAGTAAGAGCTATCATGTAAGCTTAAAATTCTTTTTACAATAGCAAGACCTAAGCCATTACTGTTATTTGATGAATTTCTTGCTTTATCTATCCTATAGAATTTATTATATAAGTTATCTATTTCCTCTTCAGGAATATATGCTCCTTTATTTTCAACAGAAATAGTAACTAATTCACCATTACTAGTTATTTCTACTATTACTTTATTATTAGGAGGTGTATATTTTAAAGCATTGCTTAATAGATTAGTTATGACTTGTTCTAATTGAAAAACATCACCTAAAATATAGCAATATTCTAAATCTGTCTTTAATTCTATTTTTATATTTTTTGATTGAAATTCTAATTTGAAACTTTTAATTACTTTTTGAATCAATCTTAATATATTAAATCTTTCAATTAATAATTCTAAATTACCTGACTCCAATTTTGAAAGCTCTAACATATTAGTTACTAATTTGTTCATTTTATGAGATTCATCTATTATTGTTTCAAGATAGATTAATGCATCAGCTCCAGTAGCTATACCATCCTTTAATCCTTCGGCATATCCTTCTATTATTCCTATTGGAGTTTTTAAATCATGGGAAACACTTGCAACGAAATCCTTCCTCATTTCTTCAAGTTTACGTTCTTTTTCAATATCTTCTTCTAATTTTTTATTTTTATCTTTTAAATCTTCCAAAGCTTTTTCTAAAGTAGAAGATAGAAAATTCAATGTAATAGCAAGATTTCCAATTTCATCATCAGAAGTTGTTTCTTCACATTTAGCTGTAAAATCCATAGCTGACATTCTTTTAGCAACTTTATTTATGTTAACTAATGGTTTTGAAATTAAATTTGCATAAACAAAAGAAAGGAAGATTCCAATTAAACTAAACCCTAAAAATAAATAAAAATAAAATTCTCTTATTACATCAGTAGCTTCATTAATAGGTTGCATTGAAGATACAGTTACTATAATAGAATCGTTTTTTTGATTTAGAGACATTGGAGTTAAAATACCTATTTTTGTTGTATTACTAAAAGCATTTTCAAAAACACTAGTTTGAGGTTTTCCTGTAGCAAGCACTTTATTTATAAGAGATTTATCATCAATAAGTTCTTTGCAAAATAAAGTTAAAGTTTGAAAATCATCATTATTATCATAATTTAAAAGATATTTTAGTTTACCATCTATAGAAAAAATAGCAATTTTCGAATTGTTTGATTGCTCGAATCTATATAGGGCAGTAGTTAATCTTTTTTCATCTGAAATATCATAAGAGTACATATCACTAAATTTAAGTGCTTCTCTCGTCATATGTTTAATCTTTTTACTTAAATAAAAGTCTTCAAAAAATAACATTTGAAATAACATACTAAAAATTAGTACCATAAATATTAATCCGAAGGTTATAGAAAATAATTTTTTTGATAGACTAAAATTAATTTTTCGCTTCAAATCTATATCCACTTCCTCTAACTGTAATAATATAAGAAGCCTTTTCACCAAGCTTTTCTCTTAATCTTTTTATATTAGTATCTACAGTTCTTAAATCACCATAGTAGTCTAATCCCCAAACATTATCTAATATGGTATCTCTTGATAAGGCTATTCCTTCATTATCTGCTAAGTAACATAGAAGTTCAAATTCCTTAGGAGAAAGATTAATAATTTCATCATTTATCTTAACTTCGTGAGAAAGCTTGTTTATAGTTAAGCCATCATATTCATTTAAACTTGAATATGTATCTTCAGAAGTTCTCTTAAGTAGAGCTTTTACTTTAGCTATTAATACCTTTGGAGAAAAGGGTTTAGTCATATAGTCATCTGCACCCATTTCATAACCAAAAAGTTTATCTTCCTCTTGTCCCTTTGCAGTTAGTAAAATAACAGGCACTGATGAGACTTTTCTTATAGTCTCTAAAACAGTTATTCCATCAACTTTAGGCATCATTATATCTAATATAACCAAATCTATTTTATTATTTATAAAGTAGTTTATACCTTCATCCCCATCAGCAGCTTCTATAATTGTGAAGTTTTCTTTTAAAAAATAGTCTCTTAGTAAAAATCTTATACGAGTTTCGTCTTCAATTAATAATATAGTCTTTTTCATAAAAGCCCCTCCTTGTATGATATATATATAACATTTGATAGAAAACTTAATACATTTCTAACTAACATTAAATCACATCATCATTTTATTATTCTTATTTTTTAATATATCTC